>NZ_QTMH01000023.1:0-42768 GCF_003603065.1 Bacteroides sp. AF20-13LB | reverse complement strand
TCGCCGTTTTCAGAAGAAGCCTCCGTGTCTGATAAGGATACGGAGGCTTTGTTCGTTTTTGGCGGTCTCATAAACTTTTCTTATATTTGCGCCGAACTAATTTTATATCAACGTTTAAAGCAAATTGAAAGTATGAAGACTAAAGTTTTATTAGCTGCCGTTGCGGTAGCGTTTTCTTTCGCAGTGACATCTTGTGGCAACAAAAAGGCTGCAGATTCTAATGCAACTGAGGCAGATTCTTGCTGTGCTGCAAAAACAGAACAAGTATGTGACTCTGCAAAGGCATGTTGCCAGGCAGCTGATTCAGCAGCGTGCCCTAAGGCTGCATGTGATGGTGCCAAGTGTAACAAACCTTGTGAGAAGAAGTAATTCAGAACTTGTATTGAATTGAAGAATAAGGAAGAGGCGTACCTCAAGGTACGCCTCTTTTTGTGATATATTTTAGCGATAAATGAATACAAACTTATAAAGTGATATTTTTTATCGGAAAAAAGTAACGAATTTCTTTGTGTGCTACGAAATAATATCTACCTTTGCAACGTCAAAACAAAAAGAAGATGATTCAGAACTTTACATATATTCTACTGTGTGGTATTATTATTCTACTGGCAAGGTTTAGTGGAAGTGAGTGCTGTGCGTGAATATATATGTAAGATGCAATGATATATGAAGCCTTTCTCACTTCCAAGTGCGAAAGGCTTTTTTTATGGAACATAAATTAAATACAATAAAGCAATGAGTGACAAATTATTTATTTTCGACACAACGCTCCGCGATGGCGAGCAGGTTCCGGGATGCCAATTGAATACAGTGGAAAAGATTCAGGTAGCCAGACAACTGGAAGCCCTGGGGGTGGACGTGATTGAAGCCGGATTTCCGATTTCAAGTCCGGGAGATTTCAATTCGGTCATTGAGATATCAAAAGCTGTGACATGGCCCACTATCTGCGCCTTGACACGTGCCGTACAGAAAGATATTGATGTGGCGGCAGAGGCTTTGCAGTTTGCCAAGCATAAACGCATTCATACTGGTATCGGTACATCTGACTCGCACATTAAGTATAAATTCAATTCCAATCGCGAAGAAATTATAGAGCGTGCAGTGGCTGCCGTAAAGTATGCACGTAAGTATGTGGATGATGTAGAGTTCTATGCCGAAGATGCAGGCCGAACGGATAATGAATATTTGGCACGGGTGGTAGAAGCTGTTATCAAGGCAGGTGCTACTGTGGTGAATATTCCCGATACAACGGGGTATTGCTTGCCTGATGAGTATGGCGCGAAGATAAGATATCTGATGGAACATGTCAACGGTATTCATAATGCCATTATTTCTACTCATTGCCACAATGACTTGGGCATGGCTACTGCCAATACAATGGCTGGCGTGCTGAATGGTGCCCGCCAGGTGGAGGTAACCATCAATGGTATTGGTGAACGTGCCGGCAATACTTCTCTTGAGGAAGTGGCGATGATTATCAAATGTCACAAGGACATAGAAATCGAGACCAACATCAATACACAGAAGATTTATCCAACCAGCCGTATGGTGTCCAGCCTGATGAACATGCCGGTGCAGCCCAACAAGGCTATTGTAGGTCGCAATGCTTTTGCCCATTCGTCGGGTATTCACCAGGACGGTGTATTGAAGAATGTGCAGACGTACGAAATCATTGACCCGCATGATGTGGGTATTGATGATAATTCCATCGTATTGACAGCCCGTAGCGGACGTGCAGCCTTGAAGAATCGTTTGTCGATATTGGGAGTACAGCTGGATCAGGAGAAGCTGGACAAAGTGTATGAAGAGTTCCTGAAACTTGCCGATAAGAAGAAAGATATCAATGATGACGACATTCTGGTATTGGCAGGGGCAAACCGTACGCAGAACCACCGCATCAAACTGGAATATCTTCAGGTGACCAGTGGAGTAGGGGTTCGTTCGGTTGCCAGCTTGGGATTGAACATCTCCGGTGAGAAGTTTGAAGCCGCTGCCAGTGGAAACGGTCCGGTAGATGCCGCTATCAAGGCCTTGAAGAAGATTATCGACCGTCATATGACATTAAAGGAATTCACCATCCAGGCTATCAGCAAGGGTAGCGATGATATGGGTAAGGTACATATGCAGGTGGAATACGATAATCATATTTATTATGGGTTTGGTGCCAATACGGATATTATTGCGGCATCGGTGGAAGCGTACATCGACTGTATCAATAAGTTCAAGATGTGATTTTAATCGTAAATTGTAAATAGCTAAATTGTACATAAAGAGATGAATACATTATTTGATAAAATCTGGGATGCCCATGTGGTACAGAAAGTGGAAGACGGTCCCACACAGCTTTATATTGACCGGCTTTATTGTCATGAAGTAACCAGCCCGCAAGCCTTTTCAGGATTGCGCGAACGTGGAATCAAGTGTTTCCGTCCGGAAAAGATTTTCTGTATGCCCGACCATAACACGCCGACGCATGACCAGGACAAGCCGATTGAAGACCCGGTTTCAAAGACTCAGGTAGATACACTGGCCAAGAATGCGGAAGAGTTTGGATTGGCCCATTTCGGCATGATGGACAAGAAGAACGGAATTATCCATGTAGTAGGTCCGGAACGCGGGCTGACCCTGCCTGGCATGACCATTGTCTGCGGTGACTCGCATACTTCCACCCACGGGGCGATGGGAGCAGTGGCTTTCGGTATCGGTACGAGTGAGGTGGAAATGGTAATGGCCTCGCAATGTATCCTTCAGACCCGTCCTAAGACAATGCGCATCACTGTCGACGGCAAACTTGGCAAGAGAGTGACGGCAAAAGATGTAGCATTGTATATGATGTCGAAGATGACGACCAGCGGCGCTACGGGATATTTCGTGGAATATGCCGGAGAAGCTGTGCGTGGTCTGACTATGGAAGGCCGTCTGACCTTGTGCAATCTGAGTATAGAGATGGGTGCCCGCGGCGGTATGGTTGCTCCGGATGAGACCACTTTCGAGTACATCAAAGGACGCGAATATGCTCCGAAGGGTGAGGCATGGGACAAGGCATTGGCCTATTGGAAAACATTGAAGAGTGATGAGGATGCAGTGTTCGACAAGGAAGTCCGTTTTGCTGCCGAAGATATTGAACCGATGATTACATACGGTACCAACCCGGGCATGGGTATGGGTATCACACAACATATTCCTACTACCGAAGGCATGGGAGAAGCTGCCCGGACCTCTTTCATGAAGTCTATGAGCTATATGGGTTTCCAACCGGGAGAACCTTTGCTGGGTAAGAAGGTTGACTATGTGTTTTTGGGTGCCTGCACCAATGGACGCATTGAGGATTTCCGTGCATTTGCCTCCATTGTGAAAGGCCGTCGGAAAGCCGAGAATGTAGTGGCATGGCTGGTTCCGGGCTCCTGGATGGTAGATGCGCAGATTCGCGAAGAGGGACTGGACAAGATTTTGGAAGAGGCCGGTTTTGCCATTCGCCAACCGGGTTGTTCTGCTTGCCTGGCAATGAACGACGATAAGGTGCCTGCCGGAAAGTATGCAGTGTCTACCAGTAACCGTAATTTTGAAGGACGCCAAGGACCGGGTTCCCGAACACTGCTTGCCAGCCCGCTTGTAGCTGCAGCAGCGGCAGTGACTGGAGTAATTACTGACCCGAGAACGCTGATTTGATGTACGATTGGACGATTTACGATTAAAATTACTTCGTAAATCAAACATCGTTCAACAAAGGTAAATCAAGAGTATTTTCAATCGTAAATTGTAAATCGTAAATACAAAGATGAAGACAAAATTTGATATAATAACCAGTACTTGTGTGCCTCTTCCATTAGAGAATGTGGATACAGACCAGATAATCCCTGCACGTTTTCTGAAAGCTACTACCCGTGAGGAAAAGTTCTTCGGAGATAATTTATTCCGCGATTGGCGCTATCATCCGGACGGTTCTCTGAACAAGGACTTTGTTTTGAACAATCCCACTTACGGTGGACAGATTCTGGTGGCGGGAAAGAACTTCGGTTCCGGTTCCAGCCGTGAGCATGCTGCATGGGCCATTGCCGGTTACGGTTTCCGCGTGGTGGTATCGAGTTTCTTTGCCGATATACACAAGAACAATGAACTGAACAACTTTGTGCTTCCGGTGGTGGTAAGTGAGCCGTTCCTGAAAGAGTTGTTCGACTCTATCTCTGCCAATCCGAAGATGGAAGTGGAAGTGAATCTGCCCGAACAGACCATCACCAACAAAGCTACGGGCAAGATCGAACATTTTGAAATCAATGCCTACAAGAAACATTGCCTGATGAATGGCTTGGATGACATCGATTTTCTGGTTGAGAATAAAGATAAGATAGAAGCTTGGGAGAATAAAAATGAAGCATAATCATCCGAAGATAGAAATCATGGACACTACGCTCCGCGACGGTGAACAGACCAGCGGAGTCTCCTTTGTGCCCCATGAGAAGCTGATGATTGCCCGTTTGTTACTGGAGGAATTGAAGGTAGACCGGGTGGAGGTGGCTTCTGCGCGGGTATCCGAAGGAGAGTTTGATGCCGTAAAAATGATTTGTGACTGGGCGGCACGCCGTAATCTGTTGCCAAGAGTAGAAGTGCTTGGCTTTGTAGATGGCCACACGTCGGTGGACTGGATACATGCGACCGGTTGCCGTGTCATCAATCTGCTGTGCAAAGGCTCGCTGAAGCATTGCACCTACCAGTTGAAGAAGACTCCCGAAGAGCATATCGAGGATATTCTGTCCGTAGTGGATTACGCCAACGAGCAGGATATGGTAGTGAATGTCTATCTGGAAGACTGGAGCAACGGCATGAAAGATTCTCCGGAATATGTGTTCCGTCTGATGGACGCCTTGGAGCAGACCAATATCCGCCGCTATATGTTGCCTGACACGTTGGGCGTATTGAACCCGCTGCAGGTCATCGAGTTCATGCGCAAGATGGTGAAACGCTATCCGCATGCCCATTTTGACTTCCATGCCCACAATGACTATGACCTTGCCGTGAGCAATGTGCTTGCCGCCGTACTTAGCGGTTGCAAGGGACTGCATACTACCATTAACGGCCTGGGCGAACGCGCCGGCAATGCTCCGCTTGCCAGTGTGCAGGCTATCCTGAAAGACCACTTCAATGCCATTACCAACATTGACGAAAGCCGCCTGAACGACGTAAGCCGTGTGGTGGAGTCCTACTCGGGCATCGTCATTCCCGCCAATAAACCGATTGTTGGCGAGAATGTATTTACCCAAGTGGCAGGCGTCCATGCCGACGGTGACAATAAAAGTAACCTCTACTGCAACGACCTCCTGCCCGAACGCTTTGGTCGCAAGCGAGAGTATGCCCTGGGCAAGAACAGCGGTAAAGCCAATATCCGGAAGAATCTGGAGGACTTGGGGTTACAACTGGATGAAGATGCCATGCGCAAAGTGACCGAACGCATCATTGAGTTGGGCGACAAGAAAGAGCTGGTGACGCAAGAAGACCTGCCCTATATCGTTTCGGACGTACTGAAGCACGGAATGGCAGAAGAACGCGTCAGCCTTAAGAGCTATATTGTGAATCTGGCGTATGGATTGAAGCCGATGGCTACGTTGAAGATAGAAATTAACGGAAAGGAATATGAGGAAAGTTCCAGTGGAGATGGCCAGTATGATGCTTTTGTGCGCGCCTTGCGCAAGATATATAAAGTGACACTGGGTCGTAAGTTCCCGATGCTGACGAACTATGCCGTGACCATTCCTCCCGGTGGGCGTACCGATGCCTTTGTGCAGACGGTTATTACCTGGAGTTTTGAAGATACGATATTCCGTACACGCGGATTGGACGCAGACCAGACGGAAGCGGCCATCAAGGCGACGGTGAAGATGCTGAATATCATAGAAGACGAATATGAATCCTAAAAAATGAATCTCATGGAGAAAAAGAAATCGTTTTTTGAGAGGCGTCCTTATGTATGCTATGCGTTGTATGCAGGCTTGCTTTTTGCTTTCAACCTCTTTCTGCGTTGGTGGAGCGGCGAGTTGGATGCGGACGAGTATCTTATGTCAGCCATCAATACCCTTATATTGACAGCTGGTTTTGTGTGGGGTGACCGGTATCGCCGCAAGAATCTTGCAAACAAAAAGAAGATAGATGAACTTTTAAATAATAAAGAAAACAATGGATTTTAAAATTGCAGTGTTGGCCGGTGACGGTATCGGCCCCGAAATCTCTACCGTAGGCGTGGATGTGATGACTGCCGTGTGTGAGAAGTTCGGACATAAAGTGAACTATGAATATGCCATCTGCGGTGCAGACGCGATAGACAAGGTGGGTGACCCGTTTCCTGAAGCCACTTATGAGGCTTGTAAAAATGCGGATGCTGTATTGTTCTCTGCCGTAGGTGACCCGAAATTCGACAATGACCCTACTGCCAAAGTGCGTCCCGAGCAGGGCTTGCTGGCTATGCGCAAGAAACTGGGACTGTTTGCCAACATCCGTCCCGTGCAGACCTTCAAATGTCTACTCCATAAGTCTCCCCTTCGTGCGGAACTGGTGGATGGTGCCGATTTCCTTTGTATCCGCGAACTGACCGGTGGCATGTACTTCGGTGAGAAATACCAGGACAATGACAAGGCGTATGATACGAACATGTATACCCGTCCTGAGATTGAGCGTATCCTGAAAGTCGGATTTGAATATGCCATGAAACGCAGCAAACATCTTACGGTGGTGGATAAAGCCAATGTGCTTGCCTCTTCCCGTCTTTGGAGACAGATTGCCCAGGAGATGGCACCGCAGTACCCCGAGGTGACAACCGACTATATGTTTGTGGACAACGCCGCCATGAAGATGATTCAAGAGCCGAAATTCTTTGACGTAATGGTTACGGAAAATACGTTTGGTGATATTTTGACGGACGAGGGTTCCTGCATCAGTGGCTCTATGGGATTGCTGCCTTCTGCTTCTACGGGAGAGAGCACGCCGGTATTCGAACCTATCCATGGTTCCTGGCCGCAGGCGAAAGGCTTGAATATAGCCAATCCGCTGGCGCAAATTTTGTCTGTAGCCATGCTTTTCGAATACTTCGACCTGAAAGAGGAGGGGGGGGTGATTCGTAAGGCAGTTGATGCTTCACTCGATGCGAATGTACGTACACCGGAGATTCAAGTAGAAGGTGGCGACAAATACGGTACCAAGGAAGTGGGCGCGTGGATTGTAGACTATCTTAAGAAGTCTTGATAACAGTGTCTCATTACCGTTCTGTTCATCAGTAACTTCTCACTGCAAAGTTCTGCAAACCTTTTGCAGTGTCACTGCAAAGCTGTTACAGTTGCACTGCAAAGCAGTTGCAGTACCACTGCAAACCTATTTGCAGTAACGCTGCAGCTCGTTTGCAGTACTACTGCAAAAAGCATGCACCATCTTTGCAGTGGGAAGTCGCTGATTGTCAGATATGGTTCTTCCTCCTCATCCTGCCTTCTTCAATCGTTTCATATCCTTTCATCCTCTTTATTCGTGTTAAGCTTTGATAGATGGCAGTATAATCTTTCCTTTCCCGCACGGTTTATTTCTTGGAATTTCCATATCTTTGTCAGCATATCCATGTTACATAAGTGTGTACGGGAAGAATGTATTAGACAGTGAGATTATGGCGAAAATTGCAAAGAACCTGACGGAGTTGATTGGGCATACTCCTTTGATGGAATTGGCTGAATACAGCCGTAAATACGGATTGAAAAGAAATATTGTGGCTAAGCTGGAATCTTTTAATCCGGTGGGAAGCGTGAAGGACCGTGTGGCATTTGCCATGATTGAGGATGCCGAGGCACGTGGGGCTTTGAAACCCGGAGCCACGATTATTGAACCTACCAGTGGCAATACCGGCGTGGGACTGGCGATGGTGGCAACCATCAAGGGATATCATTTGATATTGACCATGCCGGAGACCATGAGTGTGGAACGCCGTAATCTGTTGAAAGCCTTGGGTGCGGAGATTGTACTGACCGACGGACTGGCAGGTATGGCCGGCTCCATTGCCAAAGCGAAAGAATTGCGGGATGCGATACCTGGTGCGGTTATTCTGCAGCAGTTTGAGAATCCCTCCAATGCCAAGGCTCATGAACATACTACGGGGGAAGAAATCTGGACGGACACGGATGGTAAAGTGACTGTTTTTGTTGCCGGTGTGGGCACGGGCGGTACGGTCTGTGGAGTGGCGCGTGCCTTGAAGAAACATAATCCGGATGTCTATGTTGTGGCTGTAGAACCGGCCTCCTCTCCGGTTCTGGAAGGAGGGGAAGATGCACCGCACCGCATCCAGGGGATTGGGGCCAATTTTATTCCTTCCATTTATGATGCTTCTGTAGTAGACGAGATTATTCCGGTGCCCGATGACGAGGCCATTCGTGGAGGACGAGAGCTGGCTTCTACGGAAGGCTTGCTGGCTGGCATCTCATCCGGTGCGGCGGTATATGCGGCACGGTTGCTGGCCGAACGCCCTGAATTTGCGGATAAAATGATTGTTGCCCTACTGCCCGATACGGGGGAACGCTATTTGTCAACAGAACTGTTCGCTTTCGATACCTATCCTTTGGAATAAATACTGAACTATTATATGAAGAAACTTATTTTTTCTTTCTTCTTGTGTGGAGCCACGATGTTCCCTGCCTTTTCACAAACCTATCAGGAACTGAGCGAACGTGCGGTTGCAGCCACGGAGCAAGACAGCTTGTCATTGGCCGAAAAATACATTGAACAAGCTTTGAAAATGGAGCCCGCCAATCCTCATAACGCTTTGCTGTTCTCCAACTTGGGTACGATACAACGTCGGCAGCACCGGTATGAGCAGGCCCTTGACTCGTATACTCTGGCATTGAACATTGCTCCGCGTGCCATACCTGCCCTGATGAATCGTGCCGCTCTTTACCTTGAGTTGGGGAAGGATGATTTGGCCCGGATAGACTATTCTTTGGTGCTGGATATAGAAAGCGATAATCAGGAAGCCTTGCTGATGCGTGCCTATATCTATATGCGGCAGCGCAACTATAATTTTGCAAAGTCTGATTATGAACGTCTGCTGAAACTTGCCCCCCAGAGTTACAATGGCCGTCTGGGGTTGGCTACACTGGAGCAGAAGGAGGGCAAATATGAAGCGGCGCTTTCGATATTGAATGCCATGATTGCAGAAAAAGGAGGAGAAGCTACCCGGCTGACTACCCAGCAATATGCCGTACTTTACGTAGCACGTGCGGGTGTAGAGCAGGATATGAAACATGTGGACCTGGCCATGATGGACTTGGAAGAAGCCATCAAGCTGGATGCTTCGCAGACAGAAGCCTACTTGATACGGGGGCAAATTTACCTTTCTCAAAAGAAAAAGGAGTTGGCAAAACGTGACTTCGAAAAGGCCATTTCACTTGGCGTGCCGCAAGGTGACCTCAGGGATTTACTGTTACAGTGTAAATAATATTCAACTGTATTTCCGTATCAGTTCCACAAACTCTTTTCCGTATTTCTTCTTTTTATATTCACCGATACCGCTGATATTACCAAATTCTTCTATGGTAGTGGGGCGGGAGGCGCTGAGTAGGTGGAGCACTTTGTCGGACAGTACGATATAGGCAGGAAGTGCTTCCTGGTCGGCAAGGCGTTTGCGGAGAGTGCGGAGGGCCTCGAAAAGTTCCCCACTTTCTGTATTGGGCAATCCCAATGGCAATTCTTTGGTTGGAACTGTAGCCTTGCGTTTACGGCCTCTTGTAGCTTGTACAGCTTCCTCGCGGCGGATGGTGACAAGCAGGGCGCGTGCTCTGCCAAACAAGACATCTGTTCCGCTTTGAGTGATTTTCAGGTGGTTGTTTTCATTGTAGGCTATTTCGAAATAACCGAGCTGTAACATTTGCAGCAGGTAGTCATGCCAATCTCTGGGGGGGACTTCGCGCCCGGCTCCAAAGGTCTTGAGTCGATGGTATCCTCTTTCTGTAACTTCAGAACTCATGTTTCCTCGGAGGATGTCCACTAAAATACCGGTTCCTATCTGTTGCTCGGAACGCGCGATTGCACTAAGTGCCTTTTGTACGATTATTGTACCATCGAAACGTTCGGGGGGATTTTTGCATACATCACAGTTTCCACAGTCGCAGGTCGTATTTTCACCGAAATAACTTAACAGAATGCGACGGCGGCAGATATCTGCTTCCGCATATTGCTGCATACGTTGCAGCTTTTCCAGGTTGATGCTTTGTTGCCCGCTGTCTGTTGCGAATTTAGTGAGCAGAATGAGGTCGGCCAGTGAATAGAACAAAAGGGTGTCACTGGGCATTCCGTCTCGTCCGGCACGTCCTATTTCCTGATAGAAACTTTCAATGCTTTTGGGCAAATTGTAATGAATTACCCAGCGCACATTGCTTTTGTCAATTCCCATTCCAAAGGCAATGGTGGCGCATACCACTTGCACGCGGTCATTGATGAAGTCGTCTTGTGCTTCATCTCTTCGTGCCGGCGACAGTCCTGCATGATAGACCGCCGACTTTATCCCTTGTTTTTGAAGCATTTGTGCCACTGTTTCAGCCTTGCTGCGGCTCATGCAATAAATGATGCCGCTCTCTCCCGGATGGCGGGCGATGAAGTCGAGGATGGCTTTGCTTTTTTCCTTCTGCTGGTAACCTCTTTTTACGGTGAGACTCAGGTTGGGACGGTCGAAAGATGAAATGAAAATTCTCGGTTGGTTGAGGTGTAGCTGTTTAATAATATCTTCACGGGTTATTTTATCGGCTGTGGCAGTAAGTGCAATGATGGGAACCTGGGGAAACAGTTGGTGAAGGATGCCCATCTGTGTATATTCCGGACGGAAATCGTGTCCCCATTGTGAGATGCAGTGAGCTTCATCAATGGCGAAAAGGGAAATATGCATATCCCTTAACAGATAGTTGGCTTCCACCAATAATTTTTCAGGAGAAATATATAGCAGTTTCAGCTTGCCTTCCATGCATGCACGTCGTAGGGAAGCATTCTCTGTTTCATCATTATTGCTGTTCAGTGCACCGGCCGCGATACCGTTTGCACAGAGCGTTTCCACTTGGTCCTTCATCAAGGAAATGAGCGGAGAAACCACTACCGCCGTGCCTTCACTCAATAGGGCGGGAAGTTGGTAGCAGATGGACTTTCCACCTCCCGTAGGCATCAGTACCAATGCGTCTTTACGGTCCATCAGATGGCGTATGATGTCTTCTTGTAAGGGGCGGAAACTGTCGTAACCGAAATATGTCTTGAGCGTTTGTAGCATAATCTGGCAGTATGGATTTCTTCCGGCAAAGGTACACTAATTATTGCATATACTACAAATGGAAAGTCATCAAGATTTTGTATCATATGAGTTTCTGCAAAAGGTTAAAGTTTCTTATTAATGGCTGAATTGACCTACTTTTCAACCTTTTTCGTTGTTTATTTATCAAAAATATATACGGGAAAAGTTGTGTATTAAAAAAAAATGTCTGACTTTTGTAAAGTCTAAGGGGCTAACCCTTTGGCTTTTCCGATTTTAAACAACCCTAACCAGTTAATTCAATGAGTGATTTAGAAAACAATGCCCAGGAAAAAGGAACGAAGAAACGTCCTTACAACCTGCGCGAAAAGAAAGAAAAGGATGCTGCCTACCGTTCTTTGATAAGGCCGGAATTGGCAGATGAGTTGTATGACAAGATATTGAATATCGTTGTTGTACAAAAGAAGTACAGAGATGCTGATTATTCCGCTAAGGATTTGGCGAAAGAATTGCAGACCAATACTCGCTATTTGTCTGCAGTGGTGAATTCACGCTTCGGCATGAACTATTCTTGCCTGCTGAATGAATATAGAGTAAAAGAAGCGCAGCATTTGTTGACAGACAAAAGATATGCTGACAAGAATGTAGAGGAGATCAGTACGATGGTCGGCTTTGCAAACCGTCAGTCTTTTTATGCTGCTTTCTATAAAAATGTAGGTGAGACTCCTAATGGATATCGTAAAAGACACGCAGAAAAAGAAGCTAAGAAGAAATAATTCTGTATGACTGAATGAATAAAAAGGAAATATTCCGGAACAGTTGTTTCGGGATACTTCCTTTTCTTCTTTTTTAATACCAATCTATATACTCCCGACACATGAAGAAACAACTAATTTCTATGGTGACTGCCCTTTCTCTATTGACGGCTTGTGGCGGAAATCCGAAAACAACTGCTGAGGCAGAAAAAATTGACTATACAGTGGAACAATTTGCAGATTTACAGATTTTACGTTACCGCGTACCAGGTTTTGAGGATTTGTCCCTCAAACAAAAAGAATTGGTTTATTATTTGACGGAAGCGGCTTTGCAGGGCAGAGACATTCTTTTCGACCAGAATGGCAAGTATAACCTGACGATTCGCCGGATGCTGGAAGCTGTCTATACCGGCTATAAGGGAGATAAGAATACTCCTGATTTCAAGGCTATGGAAGTGTACCTCAAGCGGGTATGGTTCTCTAACGGCATTCATCATCACTATGGCAGCGAAAAGTTCGTTCCGGGATTTACTCCCGAATTCTTCAGGCAGGCTGTACAGAGTGTGGATGCAGCTACGTTGCCGCTTGCCGAAGGACAGACTGTGGAACAACTGTGCGAGGAAGTGTTCCCCGTTATTTTCGACCCCACGGTGATGCCCAAACGGGTGAACCAAGCTGCCGGTGAAGATTTGGTTTTGACTTCCGCATGCAATTATTACGATGGCGTGACGCAGCAGGAGGCCGAAGATTTCTATAATGCCTTGAAGAATCCGCAGGATGAAACTCCCGTTTCCTATGGTTTGAATAGCCGTTTGGTGAAAGAGGATGGCAAGATTCAGGAGAAAGTATGGAAAGTGGGGGGCTTGTATGGACAGGCACTTGAAAAGATTGTCTACTGGCTGAAGAAGGCAGAAGGAGTTGCCGAGACTCCCGAGCAGAAGGCGGTGATAGCCAAATTGATGGAATTCTATGAAACCGGCGATTTGAAGACATTCGATGAATATGCCATTTTGTGGGTGAAGGATTTGAACTCACGCATTGACTTTGTGAACGGTTTTACCGAAAGTTATGGTGACCCGCTCGGCATGAAGGCAAGCTGGGAATCTCTGGTGAATTTTAAAGATTTGGAAGCTACCCAGCGTACAGAGTTGATAAGCGGCAATGCACAGTGGTTTGAGGACCATTCGCCGGTAGACGGACAATTCAAGAAGGAGAAAGTGAAAGGGGTGTCTGCCAAGGTAATCACGGCGGCTATTCTGGCCGGTGACTTGTATCCTGCAACTGCTATCGGCATCAACCTGCCCAATGCCAACTGGATACGTAGCCATCATGGTTCGAAATCCGTTACAATCGGTAACATTACAGATGCTTATAATAAGGCAGCTCATGGCAACGGGTTCAATGAGGAGTTTGTGTACAGTGATGCAGAGCTTCAACTGATTGATAAGTACGCAGATGTGACAGATGAACTGCATACTGACCTGCATGAATGTTTGGGACATGGTTCCGGTAAATTGCTCCCGGGTGTGGACCCGGATGCGTTGAAGGCATATGGTTCTACTATCGAAGAAGCGCGCGCCGACTTGTTCGGACTCTACTACGTGGCCGACCCGAAGCTGGTGGAACTGGGGCTTACTCCAAGTGCGGATGCTTATAAGGCTCAATACTACACCTATCTGATGAATGGTTTGATGACACAGCTTGTACGTATCGAGCCGGGTAACAATGTAGAAGAAGCCCATATGCGCAACCGTCAGCTCATAGCCCGCTGGGTGTACGAGAAAGGTGCGGCGGAGAAGGTTGTGGAATTGGTAAAGAAGGATGGGAAGACGTACGTCGTGATAAACGATTATGAGAAAGTGCGTGACTTGTTTGGCCGGTTGCTTGCCGAGATACAGCGTATCAAGTCCACCGGTGACTATGCCGGCGCCCATGATTTGGTGGAAGCCTATGCCGTGAAAGTCGATCCCGCTTTGCATGCCGAAGTGCTGGAACGCTACAAGAAGCTGAATCTTGCGCCGTATAAGGGGTTCGTCAATCCCAAGTATGAAGTGGTGACGGATGCCGACGGTACTATAACAGATGTGACAGTGACTTATGATGAAGGTTATGCGGAACAGATGTTGCGTTATAGCAAAGACTATTCTACATTGCCTTCTGTCAATAAATGATGAACTATGATAGATACTAAAGAGCAGCTGCATCAGCGGCTGAAAGATATAAAGACACAGCTCCGTCTCTCAATGAACGGGGCTGTGTCCCAAAGTATGCGTGAGAAAGGGCTGGTATATAAGCTGAACTTTGGCGTGGAGTTGCCCCGTATCAAGGGTATTGCTGCCGGTTACGAGAAGGACCACTCTCTGGCTCAGTCTTTGTGGAAAGAAGATATCAGAGAGTGCAAAATATTGGCGGGACTTTTACAGCCGGTAGAGAGTTTCCTGCCCGAGATAGCCGATATCTGGGTGGAAGATATCCGTAATATCGAGATTGCAGAACTTACCTGCATGAATTTATTCCAACATCTTCCTTATGCGCCTGCCAAGTCCTTCCATTGGATTGCAAGCGAGGACGAATACACGCAGGTTTGCGGCTTCCTCACCATAGCCCGTCTATTGATGAAGAAAGGGGATATGAACGAACGGGTTGAAAATGAGTTCCTCGACCAGGCAATAACGGCTTTTTTGTCGGGCTCCTATCATGTACGCAATGCAGCCATGACTGCTATCCGCCGCTTTATGCAGCAAAATGAGGAAAATTCTTTTCAAGTTTGCCGCAGAGTGGAGGGTATGGACAATTCTTCTTCTGATGTAGAACAATTACTATACAATCTTGTAAAAGAGGAGGTTTGTTAGATTAGTTCTATGGTTATAGAGACTGATGCGGTAAGGGAATATTTCCCTTATCGCAATTTTTATCTCTTTCTCGTTTGCTTTCCACAAAAAAGGATTAACTTTGTTGGCTGTAAAACTGCGCCGTCAAATGGAAAGTCAGAATGTGAAAGATACAGTTAGGCAGATATTCACTGAATATCTGAATGCGAACGGGCATCGGAAGACTCCCGAACGTTATGCTATACTTGACACCATTTACTCCATAGACGGTCATTTTGATATCGACACGCTCTATTCACTGATGGCCGACCAGGAGAACTTCCGCGTCAGCCGTGCAACGCTTTACAATACCATCATTTTGCTTATAAATGCTCGTCTGGTCATCAAGCATCAGTTCGGCAACTCTTCCCAATACGAAAAATGTTATAATCGCGATACGCACCATCACCAGATATGCACCCAGTGCGGAAAGGTGACCGAGTTTCAGAACGAGGAGTTGCAACATGCCATTGAGAATACCAAACTGAGCCGTTTTAATCTTACGCACTATTCCTTATATATGTATGGGTTGTGCAGCAAGTGTGACCGGGCCAATAAACGGAAGAAAAAGAATAATAACCATAAAAAAGAAAAATGAAAGTAGACGTATTATTAGGATTACAATGGGGCGACGAAGGCAAAGGCAAAGTCGTTGATGTGTTAACTCCGAGATACGATGTCGTAGCTCGTTTCCAGGGCGGACCGAATGCCGGACATACACTCGAGTTTGAAGGGCAGAAGTATGTGCTCCGTTCCATTCCGTCTGGAATATTCCAGGGAGACAAGGTGAATATCATCGGTAACGGAGTGGTGCTTGACCCGGCTCTCTTCAAAGCGGAAGCCGAATCATTGGAAGCGTCCGGCCATAACTTGAAGGAACGCTTGCACATTTCCAAGAAAGCACACCTCATTCTGCCGACTCACCGCATACTGGATGCTGCATACGAAGCAGCCAAAGGCGATGCAAAGGTAGGAACGACCGGAAAAGGCATCGGACCGACTTACACGGATAAAATCAGCCGTAACGGTGTGCGTGTAGGCGACATTCTGCATGACTTTGACAAGAAGTATGCAGCGGCCAAGGCCCGTCATGAGCAAATCTTGAAAGGCTTGAACTATGAGTATGACATTACCGAAATGGAGAAGGCATGGTTCGAAGGTATCGAATACTTGAAACAATTCCAGTTGGTGGATAGCGAACACGAGATGAACAATCTGCTGGCTGCCGGCAAGTCTGTATTGTGCGAAGGTGCGCAGGGGACAATGTTGGACATTGATTTCGGTTCTTATCCGTTTGTAACGTCTTCCAATACGGTTTGTGCAGGTGCTTGTACCGGTCTGGGTATTGCTCCCAACAAGATTGGTGAGGTATATGGGATTTTCAAAGCCTATTGTACGCGCGTAGGTGCCGGTCCGTTCCCGACGGAATTATTCGACAAGACCGGTGACCAGATTTGCACGCTGGGTCATGAGTTCGGTTCTGTGACAGGACGTAAGCGCCGTTGTGGCTGGATTGACCTGGTGGCATTGAAATATGCCATTATGGTAGACGGGGTTACCAAACTGATTATGATGAAGAGCGATGTGCTCGATTCTTTTGAAACCATTAAGGCTTGTGTAGCTTACAAGATGGATGAGGAAGAGATTGATTACTTCCCGTTCGATATCAATGAGACTGTTGAACCGGTTTATGTAGAGCTACCCGGTTGGCAGACGGATATGACCAAGATGCAGAGTGAAGATGAGTTCCCGGAAGAATTCAATGCATATTTGTCATTCCTGGAAGAACAGCTTGGTGTGCCCATCAAGATTGTTTCTCTGGGACCGGACCGTGAGCAGACCATCGAACGGTATACAGAGGAATAATAAAACAAACAGATAACCTTAGACACGGATTACACGGATTTCGCGGCTTCATCTGAAGAACCGTGGGTGTCCGGATAATCCGTGCCTTTTTTATTTATTGCCATGAAAACACGTCTTTTGTCTTTTTTACTGTTGTTTCTTCTTGTGTGCTCCGCACAGTCGCAGACTTACCAGCCGACGGAGGAGAACCTGAAATCCCGTCAGGAGTTTCGGGACAATCGCTTCGGTATCTTCCTGCATTGGGGGATATACAGTATGCTGGCTACCGGAGAATGGACCATGACGAACAAGAACCTTAATTATAAGGAGTATGCCTGCTAAGGCACACCCTTTTTTCGGACACAACTTTTGTGATTAGGAAAAATAGTTGATTGATAACGAGTTAGTAAATGACACAAGTACGGATTTATCCGTATAAACATTATTTCGCTAAGGAAACTACTCTTTTCATGTAGGTTTCTATGTAGGTTAATTAATACCAATTGATTCCTACTAATGCGAATTAATAATAAGTCATTAACTAACTCGTTATCAGTCTATGTACACGATTAACATCAGGGGTAAGCAGAACCCGAAAGACACCAAGATGGTCAAGCTGGAGATAATTTTCTTCAAGACCGGTTACGCCCGTGTGCCGAAGGTTATAAACATCACAGGGCTATTAAAAGACTGGGATGTCAAGTCTCAGAGTTTCCGTGTAGGGAGTGCGGAGGCCACTACCAAGAACAAACTGCTTTTCGATTTGCGAACCAAATATCTGCATGTCGCCGATACCTGGGAGATGGAAGGCAGGAACTGGTCGCCCGTCCAGCTATCACATTGCTTCGATGAAATCAAGGCGGCCAAACCCGAGGTCAAAGTAAAGAGTGTCCAGCAGATGATCGATTATCTTGAAGAGACATTCAAAAACAAGAAACGCATCAAGAACGGTCAGATTGTCGACAGCACGACCAATGCTAAACGGTATGTCTATCTCAAGCGTGAACTGCAGGCGTTTACAAAGGAAAAATATGAAAAAGCCTTTTCCTCTTATTTCTTTACGGATATTACAGAAGAGTTTCTTCTTGACTTTGCGTTTTGGCTTAAAGAAAGAGGTATCAGAAATGGCAACAAGGCCGGACTTACACACAAACTAAGGTTGCTCCGTGCCGTATGCAGGCAGGCAGAAAAGAAAGAGATGTACGGGGTGAATATGGATAACTTCCTCTGTCTCGGTGATGATATTAATTGGCCGGAAACCACTTCAAGAGCAGTTCCGGAAACAGTCATAGCTAAAATCGCAAATGTTGACCGTACCTTGTTTACGAAAAAAGAGCAGTTGCATCTTGATTTGTTCCTGTTCAGCTACTATACCGGAGGTATGGCGAATGTCGATGTATGTAACCTGACATGGGATTTGGTCCAGGAAGACCGCATCGTCTATGAACGTATCAAGTTTCCCAAAACAGCCAAACCGGAATTACTCAGTAAAGCAAAAGCCATCATGAATAAATACCGTGGGCAAAGTTATGGAAATTATGTATTTCCTGTTTTTACTCATAAACACACGACCACTTCCAAGAAGACTACACGTGTCAAGCAAATTTCCACACGCCTTTCACAAACCTTGACGAAAGCATGCAAGATGCTGCGCATTAAAGAAAACATCACATGGTATTCCGCCCGTGGCTCTTTCATATCGAAGATGGTAGATGCCGGTAATAATCCGTATGTGGTTGCAGAGATGGCTGGTAACAGCCCATTGACCATCTATAAGCATTACTACAAGAATACAAAGCGGGAAGAAATCAAGCGGCAGATGGAAGAAATGTTCTGACCAGACATATCCATAAAGTTGTAAACACCTTGACAATTTCTCTGATGGATAAATCATACGGTGTAATGGCTGTTAAAAGTCATTGATTACCAATGTGATATTTGCAATATTGACAAAATCGCTCTTATTCTCGATTATTTTCATTACCTTTGTGGTCAATAACTTAAATAGAATTTATATGAAAGAATTGGTTTCAAAAATACAGGAAGTATATGCTACATTCTCCACGGATGCGGCACTTCAGATTGAAAAAGGCAACAAGGCCGCAGGGACCCGTGCCCGTAAGACCTCGTTGGAACTGGAAAAACTGATGAAAGAGTTTCGTAAGCTTTCCTTGGAAGAGTCTAAAAAATAACCTTTACACGTCCGGTCGTTATCACATAATGGCCGGTTCTTCTGCAGATGCGGCATAAAAACCATATTGGCAGAACGACATAATAAAATACGGAAAGCGTTAGCTTTTGTCATGCACCGAAATCTGGTAAATTTCACTTATCCGCAGGACAAACAGTTTTCGCCTATGCTTTTGCGTGGGCTTAACTTGTTTGCGGATAGGTTTACCAGAACCTCGGTGCTACGGGTTATGTCCCACGCTTTTTGGTCTTGGTACATTGAATGCTTGACGGGACTCAAGCCAAATACGGAGATATTATGAACGACATGAATCTGATGGATGAACTTTTGAAAATTCCTGCTGATGCAACTGCCGCCACCGTACAAGGCATAGAAATGCTGCTTATCGATGAAAACAAGGCGGGGGCTTTATTGGAGTCGGATCCTAATGACAACACCATCCACGAATGCCTTTTAAGCAACGGCCGTTTCCTGTTCCAATCGGACAATACCAACCTCGTTGCCCTGTATAAAGTAACAGGAGCATCTGAATAACGCTCCTGTTGCATATAATCACCTTATTTGTCTGATTTCATCCTTCCTGCAAAGGCTTTTGACGGTTTGAATGCCGGGATATTGTGGGCAGGCACTATTATCGTGGTATTCCTGCTTATGTTGCGTGCTGTCTTTTCCGCACGGTGTTTGATGATAAAAGAACCGAAGCCGCGAAGATAAACCTCCTCGCCGTTTATCATGGAAGACTTTACGCTATCCATGAATCCTTCGACAACTTGTAACACGACCTGCTTCTCCAGACCGGTCTGCGTTGCTATTTCCCTGACGATATCCGCTTTTGTCATATTAACTCTTGATTAAATACTGTCAATCCGTTCACAAAGATACATCATTTCCTGAAATATCCTCCTTTTACAAACACATATAATAAACATTAGCCGGCGTCCGTCTCTACTCTTTCGATACAAATAGTATCGAAGTATGAAGCTGACACTCAACCGCAAATTCAAAGGTCAGACCTATACCATAGGCGACCTGTCCATCGACGGCAAATTTTTCTGTAATACCATCGAAGATGCCGTGAGGGAACTTCCGGCAACCTGTCCGGATACTCCTCGCGGCCGTTCCTGTACCTGCAAGGAAAAGGTCTATTCCAAGACCGCCATTCCTGCCGGGACTTATAAAGTTACCCTTCAGTACAGCCCCAAGTACAAGAAAAAAATGCCATATCTGCACGATGTACCTCATTTCCTCGGCATCCTGATCCATTCAGGCAACACCGAGGGAGATTCCGCCGGTTGTATCATCGTGGGAAAGAATACGGTCAAGGGAAAAGTTTTGGAATCCCGTACTACATTCCAAAAACTGTATGCCATGCTCGAGTCCGAAAGGGACATAACCATTCAGATTATATAAATCGAATGGCGGTCAACAGGCTCAAACCACCCAGAAACCTGCGCATCGAGTTCAAACCGTCCCCACGGCAGTATGAACTCTGGAAACTGTTGCAACCGAACTATTGTCCCCATTGTGGCGGGGAGATCGAGCAAATCCTTATCGGTTATGACCAGCAAGGCAACCCTCAGTACAGGCCTCAATGCAGGCATTGCAAGTCGCAGAACCTGCCGCAGCTGATACTGGGAGGCGGAGCGGCCGGCGGCGGAAAATCGTATATCGGCAGCGTTTGGCTGGTGTCTTCATGTATTCGGTTCGAGAATATCCGTGCGGTGGTGGCCCGTAAGACACTCAAGTCGTTAAAGGAATCGACATGGAACACCATCAAGTCGATTCTGAAGGACTGGGGACTGAAAGAGGATACAAACTACAAGATAAACAACCTCGAAGGCACGCTCACATTCTGGAATGACTCGGTCATCATCATGAAGGAGATGGCGGATATCCCCAGCGACCCCAACTTCGAGCGTTTCGGCTCTTCGGAATATACCATCGCCATGGTGGATGAGGTGTCGGAAATCTCGGAACGGGCCGTCGAAGTACTGTTCTCCCGTCTCCGCTGGAGAACCCATGAGACATTCAAGACCCCGAGAATGCTGCTCACCACCAATCCGACGATTAACTGGGTGCGTTCCCGCTTCGTGCAGGACGAAAACGGAGACAAGGTCATCTGCCGCGAGGGTGAAGCGTATATACCTTTTTCCGTGTTTGACAACCCGAATATCGCTTTCCGTCAGGTGTACGAGGCGGCCCTGAACAAGATCCGGGACCAGGCGACAAAGGAACGCCTGCTCTATGGCAACTGGGATTTCGTGGAAGCCAACGATATGGCGATTTATAACAGTTTCGACGGCTCCCGGCATCTCGTTACCGGACTGAAAGAAAAAGCATACGATCCGACCAAGCCGCTCATCACGGTGTGGGACTTCAATGTTGCCCCCCAAATGTCGGTGCTCTCCGCACAAATAGACTATGAAAACAGGAAGGTCTATATACTGGAAGAGATACTCGGCAAGCCGGAGGAAAAGGAGAACAACACACCTGCGTTGGCACGGAAAGTACGCTTAAAACTTTACCGGGACAAGCATATTGGCGGAGTGGATGTGACCGGTGACCCTTCCGGGTTACAACGCTCCACCACCAACGAGGACGGCATCAACAACTATACCATCATCACGGACACTTTCGGCAGAGGAATCCTGCGACCGAAGGTAAAGCTGTTACGCAAGCAGCCTCCGCAGGCTACACGGTGCGAGTTCGTCAACGAGGTATTCGGGGGCTATGAAGGCTGGGAGATACAAATCGATATCAAATGTCGCAAACTTACCCAGGATCTGATTTACCAGCTTCGTAACGAGGACGGTACCAAGAGCAAACAGAAGACCACCGACCCGAAAACCGGTGTCAAATATGAACGGTATGGACACTTGTCCGACTGCCTTGACTACCTGCTCTGTTACTACCTGCGCGACAGCTGGTACAAGTTCAAGAGCGGAGGCGACGGGAACGGGTATGTGGTCTCCACATCGGTAATTCAGGAAGGATTTTCATACTAATAACGGAACAAGGATATGTACAGACGGTTTCTCAATAATGACGACTATCTTGGGATAATTACTCCGGAAGCACTAGCACAACTCACGCGGGGCAATGATGCACGATTCATCCAGGCGGAAGAATCGGCGGAGATGAGCATTGTGGAATATTTGTCAGAGAACTACGAGATTGAAAAGGAACTTGCAAAAGGAAAATATATCGCCGAATACGACCATCGAATTACCTATCCCGTGGGTGTGCATGTCTATTTCGAGGGACAAATCCATGAGGTGATACGCTCCGTCAGCGGCTATCGCAAGCCGGCAACGGCAATCTATTGGGAAGAGTGTTCCGATATCCACGTCGATGCGGGACAAGTTGTAAATTACTCCCAGTTCAACACCTATTATCCGGGTGATAAAGTAAACTACAACGGTGTTGTCTATATTTGCCTTGCCGAAAACGGGTACAAGTTCGATGATATCCGTATCCCGATGGTCGGCGGTTGGATCGAGACGGAAGTCACGTTATGGCAGCCTGTCGAGTATCCTCTGTGGTCAGTCGTTGAATATGAAGGGGCGTTCTATACTTTGATGACGCTTGACTGTTTCGATTGCAATCTTGACCCTATGGTGTCCGACTGTTGGGGAGCCATAGCCGATTACGATTCATCATACAATGCCTACGAATTGTCGGAACACGAATATGTAGTTTATGACGGACGGGTATTTTACCCGGAAACGGATGTGAACGCGGACACGCCGCAAGTCGGTCTAAACCTATCATTACACGATCCACGAAACTACAACCTCAAGAAGCATATGGTTCGATTGGCTATCTACGAGCTCACGAAACTCATTGCCCCGAATAATGTCAGTGTTGTCCGTATGCGCGATTACGAGGACAGCATGAAATGGCTTAATGATGCCGCCAAATTGCGACTTAATCCACAAATCCCCCGTAAAGTCGATGACACGAAAAAGCCGGTTACCGATTGGCAACTGGCTACTTTCCAAACAGATTATGACCCGTATCGAAACCCGTGGCTGACCTAAATAACAGTAAATACCGCTACCGGATTTGTTGTCGTAGTCTTTACCATGAACAAGAAACGAAATTACTGCTTGTTTGTTAGTTCCGTTTCCACAAGAGCCCCCCTGAACGGGTGGCAAGTTCCTTGTAATATGCCGCCAAAAGAAGATATAAATTTGGCCTTTTAGAATAATCCAATCTGCTATATTCCTTACTGCCTTTGCGGTATTTAATAATCTCAAGACATTGAATAATTATTTACTTGTTTTTGTGCCCGTTGGATTTAGGTTTGAATAAGGCATGAAGTCTTATCACGCACACCAACAATGTTTCATAATCAACATGAAAGTAGAGGCGTTCATCTTTCAGACTACATTGAAAGTGAATCCGATAGCGGCATGAAACGGTTCTCCCTACAGGACGGGCAGATGAGCAACTGCATGCTCTCTGCCCGTTTTCTATGGTACAAGGCAATTATAATAAAGCCATTTTTATTTTTCCCTGAAAAAAGTGTCGGTTATTTCATTGCAGAACAAAACATTTTTCTAATTTTGTATTTGAAGAAGTATTCACTCTAATAAACTGATATGTATGACAATGGATACATTGTAAAATGTCGCTCGATTTTAACAAATGATATTTGTTTGAGCGAAGCTTCGCATAAAGCGGACGTTTTTCTTGTGTGCATTAGTTACCTTACATATTCCCTTAAAAAGTGTATTAATAATTTGGCAGTGTGGAAAATTCGTGTAAACACACACACACACACACAATTATCGCGCGTCAATATATAATAAAACATTTAATTTACAATGGATTACCGGAATCAATTATCCGGGGTTATCCTTGTCTTACGACAAAAGTTCCTATAAATACTCATCCTCTGCCATATTGTCTCAAAAAAGGCAGGATATTTTTATGGTCCGACGGTACTGGGGAGCGTTCTCTGCGCCCGAATATCGTCGGTTTTTTGTTTCCACCCATAACAGTCTGAAATCTCTTTTAGTGTTTAAGTATCTATGATTGGAATATATGGAAATAAACAAACCATGCCTGAATCCCAGAAAAAAGAACTTTTTTCCGCAGGTATTACCTATATGGTAAGTGGCGAATATGCCTTTGCCTTCTCCTGTTTCACGCAGGCAGGAAAGTCTGACCTGCCGACACTTTACAACAAGGCGTTATGCTACTACTACCTTTCTCTGTATAATGACTGCCGTTCCCTGCTGTTGGAAGCGGAGAGGCTGCTGCCACCGTTAACGGAACGTCTGCCGGAAAACCTGCCGGAAGCCGTCCTCCGCTGGGAATACGAAAAAAGCCCTGCCGGTTGTCCCATGCCGGAGGATGCTCCCGATAACCTCGCCGCCGTACAACTGTTGAGGCTGAAAGCGAAAGTGTCGGCCAGACTGCACCTGCACACGGAGGTGCGGACTATCCACGCCCGTTTGGGCAATAAATATCAACACATTGAAGAACTGATAAAAAACATACAACCATGAAATACAGTGACATATACAGACTTTATTCGACAAGTCAGCCGAAGGATGCAATTCATCAGGCGCTCCGGGAAGTGCCCGTCGATGACAGCGACGAACAGTACGAAGACCGTTCTCCGTTGCATCTTGCCTGCCAGTATGGAGACACGGAGGGGGTCAAGATACTTCTTGAACGTGATGCCGAACCCAACACGAAGGATGCAAACGGTTCCACCCCGATTCATATCCTCGGCAGAACCAGTGCCGGCTGTGCAGATGAAGACAAACTGAAAGAAATAGCCGTCATGCTCATAGAACAAGGAGCGAATATACCGCGTTCGGCCAAGAATACGACGGCCCTTATCGAGTGCATAAGGAACCGTCATTTCAAGATGGCGGAAGCGATCATAGATTCCGGAGCACGCGTCAACTCAACCGACCTTAACGGCGAGAACGTGCTTTTCGGTTTTTGTGCCGCTTCAGGCGACATCAGAAGGGATATCCGGTTCGCGAAAAAGGAACTGGACGAATCCGTACAATACCGTTACCCCGAAAACAAGATAGAGGAAATCAGGAGCAGGATTGCAAGGCTGGAGGATGATGGCGAAACCGCCTACCGACTTGCCAGAAGGCTTGTTGAAGAAGACAAGGCCGATCCGGAAGACAAGTCAAACAGTGGAAAGACAGCCTGGGATGCCGCCATAGAGAACAAGGCGATGAAGATCGCGGCCTTCCTTTCCGGAAGCGACCCCGATGTTGACGAACTTTCGGCCTTGCACGGCAACATGGACATATTCCAGGCTATGTACATGAAGGATATGGAGGCACTGGATGCCATTCTGCGTTCGGGTGCAGACCTGCAGACGGTGTGTGAGCACAAGGATATGTATGACTTTGAAAGCAAGTCGCCCCTCGCTTGTGCGTTCAGTTGGTTTGACAGCATACAGGATGCTCCGGCCATGATTCTGAACGGCGGAGCGAATCCGAATTACCGTTTCCCGAATGAAGAGACGGCTTTTTCGGTATGGGTGAGTAAGGACTATTTCTGCAAGGATACCGAGGTTTACAAGGGGCTGCTTGACCTGATGAAGGAAAAAGGCTGGAATCCCGAGCTTCCTGTTGATACGGAAGGCAACACGGCACTTGCCCTTTCCTGCCGCCATACCGGCTACAGGTTGGGTAAAACGGCATTCGGTTGGCTGCTCAAGGGAAAGGCCGACCCCAACGCCGCCAATCTTTCCGGCCAAACTCCCATGATGATTCTCTTCGGTGGTCATAAGGCGAACGAAAAATATGTGCCTTACGGCTGGTCAGCCGGTTCTGACGACCCCACGGAAATCCTCGAAAAGCTTCTCGAAGCCGGAGCTGACGTGAACAAGACGGACAACCGGGGAAACACCCTCCTGCATTATGTGGCGGCATGTTGTCGTGACAGCATGGCACAGAAAGCGATTGAACTCCTGCTGGACTTCAAGCTGCCTGACGTAAATGCCGTAAACAATGAAGGCAAAACGGCCATGGACGTGGCGGCAGACTACAACAATGACAATCTCGTAAGACTATTATTGAAATATTCTTAAACAAAGATATATGGACAACAACCAGACATTTCTCAATGCTTGCCGAAACGGGCAGAAAAGCATTGTCCAGATATTCCTGAAAAAGGGAGGAATTGACATCAACAAAAGGGATCAGGAAGGAAACACTGCTCTTTATTATGCCTGTCAGAAAGGTTACAGGGACATAGTGGCTCTGCTTCTTGACAACGATGCCGACGCGTCATGTATCAACAACCGTTCCGAAAGCCCGCTCCACGCGGCGGCACGGAGCGGCAACAAGGAAATCCTCGGGAAGCTGCTCCAGAAGGGGGCCGACATCAACGTGACGGACAATGAAGGACGAACCCCGCTAATATGCCTGCTTGACAACAAGCGTACAGATGCCGCCCTTTTCCTGATGGATCAGGGAGCCGATACGGAGGTCGCCGATGCCTCCGGCCACAAGGCCATCGACTATGCCACAGCCCACGGGCTGCGGGAAGTGGTCGCCCGACTCTCGTGCGGGAATGACCGGGATGCACGTGGCAACACCCCGCTTCATCAGGCCGTGTATAACGGACAGGGTGAAATTGTCCGCACGCTGCTCCTGTCAGACAAGTCCATGCTTGACTCGACGAATGACGGCGGAGAGACTCCGCTGATACTCGCCTGTATGCAGGGGAATCTTGTCATGGTCAACCTTCTTCTCGGGACCGGAGCCGATCCCGGCAAAGCTATGCTGAGCGGCAATGCCCCGATACATTACGCGGCCATTTCAGGTAACCGCTTTATAGGCGAGGCTCTGCTGAAGGCCAAAGCTGCGGTTGACGCACAGAATGACAACGGGGAAACCCCGCTTATTCTTGCAGCCAAGGAGGGCCACAACGATTTTGTGTCCGTCCTGCTTGAATTTCACGCGAATGTTAGCATCTCAGACAACCTCCAGCACACCGCCCTGTACTATGCAGGAGAGCGCGGCTTCAACGAAATCGTGGAAAAACTTCTTGAAAACGGAGCGGAATAAACAGGTAAGATATTCATTAACAAATTTAATATTAGAAAGATATGGCAGAAGAAACCAAGAAGACACCTCAGACACCCGAGGAAATCGCAAGAGAAGCACAGGCTCAGGCCATGAAAGCAGCACTGGAACAGGCGCAAGCCTTGTATGGCAACGTACCCGGATTTGAAGGCACCGACCTGATGAAGATGCATGAAAAGCTGATGCAGGACTCGGCCGAGATGTTCCCGGGAGTTGCGGAGGCACAGGCATACCAGGCAAAGATGATGGCAGAATCCGCCCAGGATCCCGAGGCGATAATGGAGACCTACAGCAAAAACATCGAGTTCGCAGGGAACATGATGCAGCAGGCAATGAATGCCGGATTCATGCCGGAAGGTTTACCGGATTTCTCGGACGGTTTTGACGTATATGCAGGTTGGGAAATCACCCGCAAGGGCGACAACAGCCTGACACCTGAACAGAACAGACTTCTGGCTTATGGGGCACCTCTGTTCCTATACAACGATGACAACGTGGACTCCCTTGAAAGTACAGCAGGCACGGACACCCTTAAGGAAATGCTTGAGGAATGGTGGGAAGTTACTGACAGGAAGAGTGCCCTGGAGACCATCTCATGGCTGCTGAACGAAGGCCAACATGCCGGTGCGGATCCGGCCTTGACTGAAATCCGCCAGCGTGGAATCGAGGCCATCACCGAGGAAGAAAAGGCGGACGAGGACAGCAAGATCGGCGATGCGTTCACGATAGCTGAATTTGTAATGGGAGTAAATGAAACGACGGAAGCGGACCTGCCCGAAACCGTGCTGGCATGGGACCTTGTACGTGCCGTGAACATGGCCCGTTGGGCTTTCATCTGCGGCTACATCAATGAAGACGAAATGTGGGAAGCCATCAGAACCACTGCCGGCATAGCCAAGGAATCCTTCAATTCGTGGGAAGAATACGGCAACAGCTTTGCCGTGGGACGCGGAATATGGAGAGGCGAAACAGATGACTACGAGACTGCGGATGAAGTCGTGGGAGCGCTTCTCAATAAAGAAGATTCCCCTTGGAAGGCAATCGAATGGTAGAATCCGAAAAAAATAGGATCAACAATATCTTAAAAGTTTTACGATTATGGCACTTTTCAAAAATGCAGCAACAGAATGGGAGAAAACCATGACAGAGAATGATCTTGACCAAATGGAAGCACAAGGTCTTGACGTAAGTAAATACAGGGAGAAACTGGCCGCACGGCGTGCAAAGGAGGCCGAAGAAGCCAAGCGAGACAGGGAACTGTACAAGAACCCGACACAGCTTGACAAGATGAAACCGTACATGCAGACGCCACGCAGTTCTGAGACCGAGTTCTTCAAGAAACTTGCAGGAAAGGCACCATGGCTGGGCAAAAGCAAGTGGTTGAGAAAATTCACGGAAGGATATATCGTTTACGCGGGGATTGTCAGTGCCCCGGCAGAGGCGTGGAAAGGCGTGAAGCACAAGGACGACTCTTTCCATGGTATTGGCATATACGCACTGGACAAGGGACACATGAACGATGTGGAATGGCTGAAGAGAGTGATGGAAAAGCTGCGCAACATGTGTGAAGGCAGGCAGCCGGTAGCTCCCGGATGTGAGGGCGTAGTCAGTCTTGCCAAGGAGGAGGACTGCTGGTCAACCGTGAAACTGAGTGGTGAAATCGTGGAAGGCGCCGATGTGGAAGTAAGGAAACTTGTCCTTTATTACAAGGAACTTCCCCAAGGCTATCTTCCTTCAGACGGCATCGTCCCCCACTTCTACTGGGAAGGGACAATCAGAGTCATACCGGCTGAATTGTATGTCTAAATCCATCTGAAAATATGATTATAGCCGTTATATGTATTATCGTGGTACTGCTCATAATTATTTTATGGGCAGTATTCACTAACAACAGCCTTATTGCAAAGAAGAACCGGGTCAAGCAATGCAGAAGCGGTATCTGCGTGGTCCTCAAACAGAGGAATAACCTGATCCCCAATCTTGTCGCATCCGTAAAGGCATACATGGGGCACGAGAATGAGATTCTCACCCGCATTGCCGATTTGCGGTCAAGGGCTTCGAACGCTACAGAGTCCGAGCAGATAAAAAGCGGTACGGAAATGTCCTCGCTTCTGTCAAGACTGAATGTGGCGGTGGAAGACTACCCGGAGCTGAAGGCGAACCAGCAGTTCCTTCATCTTCAGGTCCAGATCGAGGACATGGAGAATGAGCTGCAGGCAATCCGGCGCACCTACAATGCCGCTGCTACCGATTATAACAATTACATTGAAATGTTTCCGTCGTCGATAATCGCATCCTGGCGCAAGCATGAGCAGCAGGAGTTGATAGAGTTCCCGGAAAGTGAGATCAAGGAAGTGAAAGTGGGAGAATTATTCAAGTAAAGCATGGAAGAAAGTCAGAATATAGATTTCAAGGGCATTTCCCTTCACATGAAGAAAGAGATGTCCCGTATCAGGATGCTCCGGATTGTGTTCCGCATCCTGACCTCCATTGTCTATCTGTGTACCGTCGTGTGGTTCGGTTTCTGTATCTTCGGCGGATTCCTCGTGGACCGTACTGACTATGAGACTTCCGTCACCACGGGAAAATACCTCATGATAGGCTTTGCCGTATTTTTTGTACTTCATTTCGCATTCATGAAATGTTTTGCCGCGCTGAACAAGAGGGAAACCTACACGATGGCCCACATCATCTACCTGCTGTTCCCGGGAGCAAGGTACAATCCTTCCGGTTCCATACAGCCGAAAGTCTTTGCGGACAGCCGCCTGTTCGGAACGGCATTGTCATCGGGCAATTCGGTAAGTTCGACCTGTTACGGCCGTCTTGACATTCCCGTCGGAAATGACATGATGACTGTCGTGGATGCCGGTGTGACTTCAGCCAATTCGAAAGATTTCTCGGCCTTCAACTTCCTTGAAGTGCCGTACCAGTATTTTATCCGTCCGATATTCGGAGTCAGGATAGAGAGCACGATGCACAGTTTCAGGGGCATGTTCGGGTGCTGCAAGCTGAACCGCACCTTCAGGGGCTACGTGATGCTGCTGCCCGACCATCTGGAAAACAAAATCGGCTACCTGGCGCAAACAATCCAGGGAATGAAGGAAAAGTACGGGGCAAAATTCGTACATTTGGAAGACCCGGAGTTCGAGAGGCATTTTGCCGTGTACGCGGATGACGAGGTGGAAGCCCGCATGGTGCTCACCCCGGCGATGATGCGGAAGCTGACCGCCCTGCGGAAATCCTTCAGCCGTGACCTGATGCTCTCCTTCAACGGGAACATGTTCTACTACGCATCCGACACTCCGGACGGTTTCTTACGTCCCGGCAGGAAGTCGCTGGATGACGAACATCTGCTGGAACAACTGTACAGGGAGGTGAACTTCTGTCTCACTGTAGAAAATGGAATCAAATAATCAACAATAATCGAAAACGAATAAAAAGAATTACAACATGAGCGAACTTAAAAATCTGTCAGCCATTCTTGAAGGAGGTGCTGTTCCGGCCGGTTATAACGGGAAAGCAATCGGCAAATTGTCTAAGACATACCTCAAACTGGAAAACCGCAAAGTAGTAAACCTCTATCCCATCAGAACCGTGATGCACGAAGACAGCCGCTATTGCCTGTATGCCTGCCCGTTGAAAGGGACTGAAATTGACGAGGCCACCCTTCAGAGCATCAAGGCTGAAGTGGATACGCTGGAAATCGGTGAAATCCGTTATGATTCCGTACAGTCCTGTGGCTATGACTATTACATAGTAGATCCTGATACAGGCCGTCATATACTGACAGGACAACGGGATATGGATTCGGTAATGGAAATAAGCGATCATTATGACGGCGTCATCCTGTTCAGCAAATCGGTATTCTCGCCAAGAAAGGCCAATCAGCTTGATTGTGCCTATGCCTTGATCGGCATTGAAAAACAGCCCAACGAGTTCAAGATAGAGGCTATTCCTAATAGCGCGATAGGCCAAGCACCTACGATACTGGAATTTGAAGCTCCGCAGGAATCGCCTGCTGTCGAAAAATACAGGTCGGCCATGACGGTCCTGTCCATAATCATCACCGCGGCTCTGCTTATCTGGTACTTTTTCATAAAATAATATCACCGAACGAATAACTTCACTAATATCCGAATATGGCTACATTCAATTATTCTTCCAAATCGTCCATCAAGGACAATCTGACTGAAATCCTTGTCGGTGCCGGACTGATAATAGTACCGGTAGTTTATCCTTTCGGTATAAAAGTCGGTACACTTCGCATCCTCGGACCGTTACCAACAGCCATCATCCTTGCCCTTGTCGGACTGTACATGCTGTTCAGAGCCTGGCGGAAGATACATAAGGCCCGCAAGTTGGCTGCCAAAAGCTGTATCATCACGGTTGACGGCGATAAGGTGACATACCCGGTCATCGTGAAAGGAAATGTTGAGATGCGTTCTTTTACATTGTCGGAAATATCCAGTTCAAACTACAATTACGACAATGGTATTCTGACAATCACCCTCGCCAACGGCTCAACGGCCAAATTTGACGTTGATTTCTTTGACGGACTGCCACAGCTTAAAGAATTTGCGGCGCTCTTGAAAAAATAAACCGGTGAGATATGGAATGGTTGGATAAAATAAAGGATTTTCCGAATCTGATACAGCAGGAACCCCGCTACGGCTATCTGGTCGTGGCGGGCCTGCTTCTGATATGGCTTGTCGGTGTCATCTGTGGCTGGAAGTGGACGTATTCCCGTCCGGGTAGTACAGGAGGTAACTTCTGGATGAATCTGCTCGGTCCGAAAACTTTCCGGTTCTGGCTGGGAGTGATTCTTGCCGTCGGGATAGGACTGTCTCTGTACCTGTTCTCTATTTCCGGCAAATAGCTGAGTGCTCTTTCCCGGATGCCACCTGTAAACTTAAAAAGTGATTGAGTATGAAAACAATTCCAATTATAACCTTCTTCCTGTGCACGGTGATGTATGCCCATGCACAGCTTAACATCGTTCCCAAGAACGATGGACTGAAAGAGTACACGGTGACAAATGCCCACCCCTATGACAGCCTGACGAACGTGGAGAAGCGGAGTTTCACTTCCCTTCCGGGACAGACCCTGTACATGCATGGGGTAAAAAATGACAGGAACGGCTACTGGGATGCTTTCTACACGGTCAATTTCCTTACCGGGGATGACCGAACGGTGTACAAGGCGGTCAACATCAGTACCACCCCTTCTAAAGAGGTAGTGGGGAAATATTACGAGGTAGTGAAGGTCTGGACAAAGACAGACTACCTGTCGGCTGGATGCTGCCTGCTGCTCCGTGAAAAAGAAAGCGGTGATGAGATGTATTACAACCCATTCAGGTATCCGCTGAGCATGACCTGTATAGGGTATTATGAGAAACTGAAACGCTTTGTCGGACAGACATTCCTGTCACTTGCCAAGGCCGTCGAGACCGAGGACGGTCAGGTAATCACCCCGGCTGAAGGTGCGGAGTACCGTTGTGTGGACATCGGCCTGAAGATGAACAGTGACGGGGCGTTTCTGCTGATGGAAGGTGCTGACGGTGTCCGTGTGGAAGCATTTCCTATAGGCGGTGACGAGGTGTACGAGTTTGTAAGCACGGCACGTATCGGCCAGCTGGAAAAACGGTACGGCGAGAAATACGGGAAGCTGATTGCCTTCCGCAAGGTCGATACCGGCATGACGAGGGAAATGGTCATCGCCGCGTGGGGCGAACCATACCACAAATCGGAAGTCAAGAAGGAAGGCAGGACTCTGGAGACATTGCGCTTTTCCGACAACCGCTATGTTGAACTGCTTGACGGGGAAGTACAGTATGTGCGCATCTATTGAACGGAGCGCAACCTTTATCTGTAAAGTCACAGGCAGGGCCTGCATTTATCGTATATTAACAGATGAAAGTACCAAGGAATCAGGGTAAAATACCTATCTTGCGCAAGAATCTTCAATAATTGACGACTCAAAAAGAAAGAACTATATGGAAAAGGATAATATCAAAGGATGCTTTGTCTCGTCCGTGTTGCTTTCACAAAATCAATGGGACAAGAAACAGTTCATCCATGACTTCGAGGAAGACTGGGGAATCGTCCTTACCGATGACGACGACAACGGGGACGTACTTGTCGGAATGTTCAGCGGCATGACATTGGCAATAGCCATCATGCCCGGTCCCGTACCCAACGGAGAAGCGGAACACTATGCACAGGGCAACTACCTGTGGAAAGATGCAACAGAAGTGGCACGACAACACGAGGCTCATATCCTCGTATCCGTGACCGGAGACCAATCCAACCTGCTGGAGAGAGCCAAACTGTTCACCAGAGCCACGTCTTCCTGCCTGAAACAGTCCTACGCTACAGCGGTATATACCGACGGTATGGTGTTCCAACCCGAATTTTACAGGGATATGGCCGCACTCCTGCAAGAAGATGAACTGCCCGTCATGGACTGGGTATGGTTCGGCATCTACCGCACACAGAAAGGAATCCCCGGCATCTATACCTACGGACTGAGAAAATTCGGGAAAGAGGAAATCGAAGTGTATGCCCCTGCCGATCTGAGTGACATCCGTGATTTCCTAATGGACATCGTGCATTATATCCTGTCGGATGATGTCACCTTGCAGGACGGGGAAACCATAGGATGCTCCGAAGAACAGAAACTTGCCATCACGCTTAGCGAAGGCATCGCTTTGGACGGCATGACATTGAAACTTGAATATCCGGACGAATGAGAAAGGTAAAGGGAAACATAAGAAAAATGCTTGCGGCCATCGTTCTCACGCTGCTGTGTTGTTCTGCCTTCGCACAGCGGATCGTGGAATCCGGTGACTTGCGAACCACCACGGACGAACAGCATGGAACAGTCGTCCATTATCTGAAGGGCGGAAAACGTCCGCTATCGGGCAAATTCCGTATCTTGCGGGGGCAGGATGAGGAAATAGTGCATTTTTCCAAAGGGGTTATGCAGGGCGAGTACAGGCGTTTCCGCAACGGCAGCCTGCGGGAAAAGGGCAAGTATACCGACGGCAGACGGCATGGTCTGTTCGTTTCCTATCATCAGGACGGAAAGACACCGCAACGGGAAGCACCCATGCAGTACGGGAAGATAGACGGTACGGTAAGGACATGGTTCAGCGACGGGAAGCCGGACATGGTTCAGGAATATAGGCAGGGCAAGCGGAACGGCAAGGAACAACGCTTTGACCCGAAAAGCGGCAAGCAGATCTACGAGGCAAACTATACCGACGACCGGAAAGAGGGAAAATAATGGAAAATCAGCGAGGATACCACCGAGAGATGGGTCAGCAAAACCGTCAGCCACTATAAGAACGGCGAACTGGACGGCCCCTACGAATACACGGCCCACCTACATGGCAAGCTGTACGCCTACAAATCCGGCTCGTACAAGAACGGCTACAAGCACGGTTCGTGGAAAGAAATCGACCGGGACGATATCGCAGTCCAAGGCGAATACACCGAGGGACGCGAGACGGGACACTGGATACGATATGATATCATAAGCGGAGAAATCCTGAACGAGTGGGACCGGTAAAATTTAAAAAACATGGAAATATATACTCCAAAACCCAAAATCAAACTTTCTCCTGTGGTAAGAAACGGGAGAGAATTTGTCGAAGTGACTTTCGGTAATGACAATGACATCCGCTTGTCGCTGTCGAAGGAAGAAAACGTACTGCTTGTCGGTGGCAGAGCTTATCTGCCGGCAGAGAATTTCGTGCTTGCCGAGTTCTTCGACCGCTATGTGAAAATGGCGTTTATAGACTATTCCGCCATCAAGGAAACCGCACCCCGTAAAGAGGAAGACAAACGGCCGCCACTGCCGGAAGGTTATCTGGAAAAACTCCAGCAAGTGCGTTACAGTGACCATACCGTAAGGGTATATACCTCCTATTTCCGCGATTTCCAACAATATTTCGAGGGGCGTAAGATTGAAACGGTTACTCCCGACGAGATAAACGACTACCTGCTGTATCTCATCCATGAGAAAAACATATCCTCCTGCCAGCAAAACCAGCGTATCAACGCCATCAAGTTCTATTACGAGAAAGTTCTCGGTCAGGAACGGCGGTGTTACAAGGTGAACCGTGCCAAACGGGAGAAGACGCTGCCCGACGTGTTGAGCAAGGAGGAAATAAAGAAAATACTCGACGTGACAGTGACAGACCTGCGTTTCTTCTGTATGTTCTCCATACTCTACTCCGCAGGGTTGCGCATCAGCGAACTGCTGGAACTGAAACCCGGCGACATCAACGAACCCCGCTCCCTGATACGGGTGCGTCAGGGAAAGGGCAAGAAGGACCGCTACACCCTGCTGTCAAAACCGTTGATGAAAAAGCTGACGGAATATAACAGACTATACAAACCGAAAGTGTGGCTCTTTGAACACAGACCGGGCGAACCTTTCACCGAGAGTATCGTGTCGAAACGGTTGAAGGCTGCGGCTCGGGAAGCGGGAATCACGAAACGGATTTATCCGCACCTGCTGCGCCATTCGTTCGCCACCCACTTGCTGGAGCAAGGAACCGACATCAAAATTGTGAAAGAGCTTATGGGACATAACAACATCAAGACAACGGAAAGGTATGTCCACATAGCCGACACTTTCAAAAGCAATATCAAAAGCCCGTTGGACGATCTGTTGATGGAGGAAGACGAGGTCTGATACTTAAAGAAAATAACAACCAAATCGGCTGATAGTATAACGTTAGTTGCAGTCAAAAACGAAACAAAAATGAATGTAATATCAGAAAAAGAATATTCGTTCTCAAATGCGCTTTTTTGGAACGTAATGTTGCATCATCATATTCAAGCCTTTGATGAAGAAAGGGATGTGAATTTTGATGAAGTATGGGATGAAGAACTTGCACCAGCATTGTTAGATGAAAAGAGGTACAAGGAATATTGGGGCTGGCTATCTCAAATTGAATTGGAAACATCCGAAAATCAAGGTGAAATAGAAAATCCAAGAACTCTAACACTTCCTATCGGCAGTGATGTTACATTGACAATGGAATTTCATCCTTGTAGTACATACTATTTTTTGAATGATTTTGTAATTGGTGAGGTTAGTGGCAACTTTCATTTGAAATATCTCACATATCCAGAATTGATGCGTATTGCAGAGTTAAAATATGGAGATGTGTTATTTCATCTTCTGTTGCCTCTGTGTGCAATCAGAGAACAAGAGAAAGAGGATACACTTAATGAAATAGTCCAAAGGCTGCAACAAATCCCACTATTTCGTGAACATTCTGAGTACATAGGCAAATGTATCTTGTATGGGTTGTCAATACCAGATTCTGATATATTAGATATTCCCGAAATAGGAATTATCTGTTTAAGTAATCATTCTTATAGAAATGCTTTAAGGTACGAAGATGATAAAGAAGATATTAAAGAACTGAATACTCTTTTGTCAAAATTGTAAATATGCAACTAACAAGCGGCTTAACCTCCCCAGATAAGGGTCGGTTAGCCACCGAACATTATCAGTAAAAAGAATATGAAACATTTGAAGAAGAATTGCATCTATTTTATTGTGATTTTTACTATCGCTGTGGCGTGTGGCTTTGCGGGACTTGTAATCAAGGAAGTGAACAAAGGTACATTTTATGATCTGCCTACAGAAGAAGCTCTTAGCTTTTGTGTGCAGCTAGGACTGACAGCATTTACATCTCTGATTCCATACAGTTTGAGCGTTGCAACCTTCCTGGTCTTTTGGGCTATGGATAGAGAAAAGTGGACCGGTTTTTTCCGGACATTGGCAATCGGTCTGATTCTTGTCCTTCCTTTGTCGGCAATGACTTATTATTATGACTGGTTTGTGCGTCCACAGATGATGGTCATATCCGTCGGAAAAATAGTTGATATGAACCACAGCTATCCCCGGTCACTGGCGGACAAGTACGGTATAAGCATAGAACAGATATTGAACAAAAAGCCGATGTCTATGTCTAAAACAAAGCTGATAGCCCAGATTGATTCTCTTGAAACATCTTTTCAGGCTGATATTGACACATGCGGTCTGCTGCTCTCAATACTTCCGGATACCTTAGCATCAAAAGCCTATGACAGCTACCGATTGAGAGAAATCGGAGTTGTGTATCAAGATGCCGTTCATCCTGTTGCCAACGAAGACAGTCTGAGGTTGGTAGCACATACAGAATTGTACCAGCACGCAATCGGTGCATGGGAAACTTCAAACGAACTGCGACGTCATAGACTGGAATATTTTGGCAGGACTCTCAATACCGGGTATATATACATCGCTTATATCTTGTTTGCCTTCTTAGGTTATCTGCTCCGCTTCAAACCGATAAAGAAAATATTGGCTGTCTTTGCAATACTGATTGTAGCCGCCTGGATTTATCATGAAATAAATTCTATTGTTCAGGAATATGCAAAGAAACTAAATACGGAATCCCATCAAATTGTGGACGACACCTATAAAGAGATAGATGCGATAAGGGAAAGCAAACAGAGAGAAATGAAGACAGACACACAATTAGAATAATTGTTTTAACTACAATAAACTAAGAACCATTAGATTAAATAATGAAAAAGATATAATACTGATAACAACGCAGGATAACGGTAAGCCATTCCCTGCTGAACATTCAAAGCTTGAAGGAAAAGATTGAACAAAAAAAATAATGCCATGAAAAAAATCAATATTGGAGATTGGGTTACACAATATAGAACGGGTTATTGGAAAGTGAAAGAGTTGCATCCGAAGTACTCACCATTCGATTGTGACAGGTTGCACAAAGGCGAACCAATTGGTGTTGAAGCTGTGCTACAGAAAGCTTTCAACAATACATTCAAATTTAACATGGAAATGTCCACATGTGATTTGTCGCTGTGCCAACATGTAACCAAAGCTGTTATGAGAAAGATTGAAAAGTATTTCAAGGAACATCCTGATGATGAAATAAAATTTGAGACATCACAACTCCCTGTCCCGCCAAACGTTACTGCCATCCACTTGAATATAGATGATGCCCAACGCGATCACATTTCATCGCTATTAAACATTGAGTTATGCTATTTAACATATCCAAAGGTAAAAGAAATCTTGTCCGATAACGGTTTGACAGAGGTTTTGTGCGGAGCAGAAAACACGTTGCTCTTTCTCTACGGATATTCATGGGAACAGAATGAAAATTTTGACATGATTTATTCCAAATACGATTTTAAGAGAAAGTAAAACTCAATGGCAAAATAGCGAAAGCAATTTCTTAATTTACTTATTAAAGTAGTTATAAGACTGGAAGAACATGAGAATGTATTACGTAATCGGGGTTCTTATTACACTATTTCTTGCAAGCTGCGGAGAACCGCCTATGCCGCCAAGCGATGAGGAAATGATACGCCACTTTGCCACGCACGAGGCGGCGTTCCGTAAGGTGTACGAAATCATGTCAGAGAGTTCAGAAGGTAGTTTTCACTACCCGCCACTTTCTCCTGACGGGATCATTATACTTGATTCAATAGAGCAAAGTGATACATCCTATGAATCAAATGACGAACAAGACATCCCGGTATATGGGCTGTTAAAGCCAGACCGAATCCTACTCGACTCCCTGTTATCAGAGATTGGATGCGGTTTTATCCTTGTTGATCGCAGGGAATGGGAAACGGCAGATTCGGTATATGTGAGCCTTTTTATGCCGTACTACTCCCACAGTATCGTAGATGCAGGAACGTCCAAGAGTTTCGTTTACGATCCCGGATTGAGAAGCCGTCGGAATATCCGTATCACCGAACATGGCGACCTAAACGAGATCTACCGCAGGACGTACAACGACACCACGCTTTACAAGCCCATCAAGGAAGGTTGGTACATCGAGTTAGACCATTTACGATAACCTGAAATGATGAACAAAACAATATGAAATCAAGATTGGTATTAAGGATATTGTGGGGACTATGCTGTCTGCTATTGCTGTGGATGGTTGTCAGTGATTCTATACAATTCTCAAAGCATCCGGAACTTTACCCGATAGGTTGTGAAGGATTAGGTTGGAGCTATGAATCTTCCGAAAACTATATCTTTACAAGCCGGGTGGCGATTGGTTGGAGTGCCATCGGCTTTGTCGCATCTGCCTGCTATCGTTTCAAGTATAGCGGAAAAATACTGTTGGTACATTTTGTACTGACACTACTTCGATGTTGTTGGAATTGTATAGTCATTTATGGATAGGGGTTTGCTTTATTGTCCCTAACTAACGATTAAACGCCGGGAAACTTTCGGGCGAGACAGCTCCACCGACCTTAGGGAGAACGTCCAAACAAGCATCCCCAAAAAATGCTTTTGAGCATACCATAGAAAAAAGGAAGACCGAATGTTCTGAAGTTTCTTCCTTATGATACCTGTTGGCGGAATTAAATTATAGGTATAGGCGTTTAGTGCGCACTAACTTTATGGATTTTGCCTACTTTTGCAGGCATGGAACAACGCGATAAATTCAAAGGAGTGGAATCAATCAAATTTTATAGTCGTTTTACCGATGATGCCTCATGCCTTGAGTACTTGTCCTCGATAAAGTGGGCAGACGGCTTCAAATGCAAGAAATGCGGTCATACCAATTATTGCAATGACAGATATCCCTATTCTCGCCGTTGTACACGCTGTAAGTATGACGAGAGCGTTACCAGCGGAAGCATGTTCGACAAGATAAAATTCCCGCTTGTCTACGCTTTCCACATAGCCTTCAAAATATCGACAAAGAAGAAAGGGATGTCCTCTTTGGAACTGGCGGAAGAATATTGTATGCGTCAGAAAACCGTATGGGAATTCAAGCGTAAGATACAGAAAGCCATGCGGAGCAGCGGTAATTATCCTCTTAAAGGAGAGGTACATGTCGATGAGTTTTATATCGGAGGAGAAGAGGAAGGAATCATTGGACGAAGCACGGAAGGCAAAAAGAAGCTTGTGATAGTCGCGTTGGAGATTGTCCGAGACGGCGTGGGACGTGCGTATGCCCAAGTGATAGATGATGCTTCGGCAAGTTCTTTTCGTCCGTTCTTCGACAGATACATATCAAAGGACGCAAAAGTCATAACCGATGAATGGTCAGGCTACCTGCCGTTAAAGAAAGATTATCCAAAATTGGAGCAACGCCCTTCGGATAAGGGCAAAGGGCATCCACAGATTCATATTCACATCATGAACATAAAGGGATGGTTGCGTGGAATACACCACCATTGCTCCAAAGAGCATCTTCAAGGATACCTTGACGAGTATCATTTCAGGTTCAACCGCCGTAATAATATGGACACAATCTTCGATATGCTACTTCGTCGAATGATTTGTCAAAAGAAAACTGACTGATAATCAGCTGTGAATGTAGTGCGCTCTAAACGCCTATACCTATAAATTATAAAAGATTTATGTTTAAAAAGTTGTGCATATTGTTGATATTTAGTAAATTAAAGGTGACTAAACTTTTAATAGACAAATATCGTATGCACAACTTATATGCAATATTCGCAAAATTACTGAACATATGCAAGCAAATTGCCGGCAATTTAGTCAATGAATCCGGGAATGTACCAAGACGAGGAGTCGTCCCTAAATTCTCAGACCTTGAAGTAGTGGCTTTGAACATGGCATCAGAGGCTGTTGGTATTGACAGTGAGTCGCTGTTGTTTGCAAAGCTACAGGAATATAGGGTTGAAATACCCAACCTTATTTCCCGCCGACAATACAATGACAGGCGTAAAATAACTTCCTCCCTATGTAATGCAATCCGAGAAAGAATGGTTTCTAAAATGGATGGTGGTGAAGACTATTTCTGTATTGATTCGAAACCGATAGAAGTATGTCGTATTGCCCGTTCCAAACGTTGCAGTATGGGAAAGAAGGATTTTAGAAAAGCACCTGGGGTAGGATACTGCGCATCACAAAGCATGTATTATTATGGGTGTAAACTCCATGCAGTCTGCGGGTTAAGTGGTATCATCCATTCCTTTGACCTCACTAAGGCAAGTGTGCATGACATTCATTACCTGAAGGATGTGAAAGTGGATTATAGTAATTGTACAGTCATAGGGGACAGAGGATATATAAGTGCCCAAGTGCAATTGGATTTGTTTGAAACTGCCAATATCAGATTGGAGGTACCATACAGATGTAATCAAAAAGAATGGAAGCCAACATTCCCAGCTTTTGCCAAAGCGAGAAAAAGAATTGAAACCCTATTCTCGCAATTGTGTGACCAGTTTATGATTATAAGGAATTATGCGAAAGATACAGATGGATTGTTTGCCCGGATTATTGGGAAGATTAGCGCACTTACAATCCTTCAATATATTAACTACAAAAATGAAAAGCCTATTGGCAGAGTTAAATATGCGCTATTTTAATTCCGCCAACAGGTCATGCTAATAAAACTATATAAAGTTTTCGTTGTCGGCACTGAATGTAGCCGTGCATACCACCTTGCCTGTTCCTACGTTCGTAACCTGGAAGGTGTAATCCCCTTGCCAGGCCTCGCTTTTGAGCGAATCGAATGCTTTCCGGCAAGCCTCGTAAACCTGTTTGTCACATTCTTCTATCGTACCTTTCTTGGTGAAGAGCTTGCCGGTGATACCGAGGGCTGACTGGAAGGCGTTCTCTATTTTCCCCATCTCTTCGAGAAAGTCGGGGTGTGAGGCCGACATGCTGGAGAAGCCGTAGGTGTAAGTCACTTCCGTCACAGGATCGTCATCATCGCTGCAAGCGGTGAAGGTGAAAGTAAGGATGGCGACAGCCATCATCGTCAGCAGTGCTGACATTTTTTTGATTGAACTTTTCATTTTGATTTATTGTTTTTGAAATTTACAATACTTCGGTAAATTTTTATTGAAAAAGCTAAGACCGGACGCACGTAACTATTTCTGTTGTTCTTATTGTTGTTGTTCACGTTGCCGTTGTTCACATTCACATAAAGAGCGTTGTTCGCCGGATTGTTGTAGAACTCCGAGGAGGACCAGTAAATGTTGTCTGTTTTTGTCTTTGCGAGCCTCCCTGCACGAGGAAAGCCTGCCGACAACCCTTTTTCAATAATAAACAGTTCGCTTCGGGAAGCCTTGACCGCCCGAATCCCGACTGATAAATCATTGCCTTTTATCTTCCTGTTTCTTCATTCCGCGTTCGTTATATTGTTTCCAGCTCGTAGCCTGCTTGCCTATCTTCTCCAACAGCAGCCCGAACGAGGCGTATTTGCGCTCGGTAATGACCTTCTGCTCCACACATACGCGGAAAAGCATCTGCAACATGCGGTAACGGTCGAGAAATTCGGTCAATACGCCCACTTTTTCATAGCTGCTGTTCGCCTTGTAAATCAGAGAAAGCATATCCAAAGTCAAATCCACCATACGGCTGCCCATACTGTAGCGGAAGAAGCGCGGAAAATCCTGCGTCAGGATCAACAGGTTGTTCAACAACCGGTAAGTGTCGCGGTATAGGGGTAATTCTTCGGATAATGCCATAACTCGATTTTTCAAAAATTTTTCCGACCCACTTCGCGGGTATTCAGCCTTTATCAACGAGCGGCTACGCCGCAAATAGATAAATAGATTGAATAGGTAAATAGGTCAGAAAGCCAAGACCGGACGCACGAAACTACTTCTGCTGTACTTATAGCTGCGGAACACGTCGCCGTTGCGCACACTCACATAAAGAGCGCGGCGCGCCGGATAGTCGTAGAACTCCGAGGAGGACCAGTACCAGTCAGACTTTAAGCCTGATACCACTGTCTTGC
>NZ_QTMH01000022.1:0-74854 GCF_003603065.1 Bacteroides sp. AF20-13LB | reverse complement strand
ATCGTGGTATTTCACATACAGCTCGTCGGTTCCGCACCAGCCGCAACGTCCGTTTATAAAGTCTTGCATAAGCGTAATTAATATATGTAATGAAGTGCTAAGATATTGTTTTCATTGCGAACAAACAAATCTATCCATTCAGAATGGACAGTTCTCATATTCTTTCTTACTTTTGCAAAAAGGTAACGGGTGGTTTGAACGCCTGAAAAACAAGAAAATTAATAATAAAGAATGGAAAAGACTTGGAGATGGTTTGGCAAGAAAGACAAGATAACCCTTGCCATGTTGCAACAGATAGGAGTGGAAGGCGTTGTCACTGCCTTGCATGAAGTTCCCAACGGTGAAATATGGACGTTGGAAGCCATTGAAGATTTGAGGGATTATATTGAATCCTTCGGATTGCGCTGGTCTGTAGTAGAAAGTCTGCCGGTGTGCGAGGCTGTCAAATATGCGGGGAGTGAGCGTGACCGATTGATAGAGAACTACAAGATAAGCCTTGCCAATCTCGGCAAGGCAGGCATCCGGACGGTATGTTACAACTTCATGCCGGTGATTGACTGGATTCGCACGGACTTACAACATCCCTGGGAAGACGGGACATCTTCTCTTTATTTCGACAGAATCCGTTTTGCCTACTTCGACCTGAAGATATTGGAACGGGAGAATGCGGAAGCCGATTATTCTCCGGAAGAGCTGGACAAGGTGGCAGAACTGGATAAGGTGATTACGGAGTCTGAAAAGGCAGAGCTGGTAGATACGATTATCGTAAAGACACAAGGATTCGTAAATGGCAACATCAAGGAAGGTGACAAGGAGCCGGTAACCCTGTTCAAACGTTTGCTGGCGCTATACAAAGGGATAGACCGGGAGGCTCTGCGCGAGAATATGCGTTATTTCTTGTCTGCCATCATGCCGGTATGCGAGGAATATGGGGTGAATATGTGTGTACACCCCGATGACCCTCCTTTTCAGGTATTGGGGTTGCCGCGCATTGTGACAGACGAGGCAGATATTGCCTGGATACTGAGTGCAGTGGACAATCCCCATAATGGCCTGACTTTTTGCGCCGGTTCATTGAGTGCGGGTGAACAGAATGATACCCGTGAACTGGCAAGGAAGTTTGCCAGGCGTACCCACTTTGTGCATTTGCGCAGTACGAAGGCAATACCGGGTGGAAACTTTATCGAAAGTTCCCATCTGGAGGGAAGGGGACACCTCATTGATTTGATTCGTATCTTTGAGAAAGAAAATCCGGGATTGCCGATGCGTGTGGACCACGGTCGCATGATGTTGGGCGACGAGGATAAAGGGTACAATGCAGGTTATTCTTTTCATGGCCGTATGCTGGCATTGGCTCAAGTGGAGGGAATGCTGGCTGTGGTAGACGATGAATTGTACGGAAAATCTGTTTGATTGATTTTAAGTTAGGCATGGATTACGCGAAAAATCATGGATATTCTTCATTTATTATCCATGATTTTTCATGTAATCCGTGTCTAAAGAATCTATTAGTGTTGTAAATCCGGCTTAATAGTTGAAAGCCTTGGATTTTACGTAAACCTTGAAGTCTTTGATTCCACCCGGTACCTCGCTTTCCATTCTGGGTAGATATTGTATGCCGGTCAGGGTGCGGGTACTACCCAAGTCAATCACGACAGAATGCGGGTATGGAGTGTCTTTTGTTGTGCTCCAATAGGTTGATTCCTGGAGGTCGAAGATTTTGTCCGCAGAACAGTTGACGTGGGATACGTCTTCGCTGTCGGCATAATTGACAATCCAGGGTTCGCGTGACAGACGTTCCCCATTCTCATCCAGCAGATACATTTCGGCAATGCAAGCCAGGTCTTTTCCATCTTGTGCACTCAAGGCTTCCAGGCAGACATAACGTCCGGTGACGGGTTGGTCGAATTTGCGTTCCTGCCAACCGTTGCCGGGATTGAAGCTGCCGGAGAGGACGGGCTGCTCACCGGACAAGTCGAGATTTTCACCCTCATTGCGGTGCGTCAGCGGTTTGGTGACGAGCAACTGGTCCAGTAATGGCTCGCTCAGTCCTTCGGACTTAACTTCTTTGGGACCGATGATGTCGAAGACAATCACTTCATTCTCACCTTTCTTCAACCAGCATCCCGGGATGTAGAGGGTCTGTTGCGGGCCGATTTCCCAAATGCGTCCCATGGCGTGCCCGTTGACGTAGACAAGTCCCTTGCCCCAAGTCTCGAAGTTTAGGAATGTGTCGCTGGGCTTGTTCACCTTAAAGGTGGCACGGTAGCAACCCGGAATGCGTTGTCCTAACTCATCTTTCAGTGAGCCGATGGGCTGGAACTTCATGTTCTTATAGAAATCGTATGTATCTTCGAGATTATAGACTTCCCAATCCTTCAGGTTGCAGGTGAAAGGACGGCCGTCGATGTCTACGGTAAGTTCTACGCTTTGGGTGATACCCTTGAAGTCCTTGATGGCACGTCCAAAGTTGATGCGGCCCATGGCTTCTACCAGAATGTCGAGGCGTGCACCTTTGGGGCAGGCGGGGAATTCCAGTTGCTTTTCACCGTTGCGGCGGTCCAGTTTGCCGATGTATTTGCCATCCAGGAAAACTTGGGCATAATCGTGCGCATCGTTCACAGTGAGCAGGGACGGGGTTTTCATCTCGGGCAGTGTGGTGCGGTAGAGAATACTTCCGAATCCCTGGTTATATTCCTCCATGGTACGGATATTGCGGTCTTTCTTGGCAGCAGGAAGATTGTCGAACAAAGGAGCCATCTCTGTAAATTGGAAAGACGGAATACGGATGGGCTTGATTAAAGCGGGAACTTTAGCCTGCTTCTCGCCGTTCATGTATTTGGACAATGCTTTTCGCAATTCCCAGTATTTGGGAGTGGTCTGTCCCGATTCGCTGATGGGGGCGTCGTAGTCGTAAGAGGTTACGTCAGGGGCGAATCCGGGTGAGTTGGCTCCTGCCCAGTGTCCCCAGTTGGTCCCTCCGTGGGTCATGTAGAGGCTGAAGGAGATGCCTTTGGACAACATCTCGTCAATGCCGGCAATCATGTCGGCAGCCGGACGGGTTTCGTGGTTGGCTCCCCACTTGTCGAACCAGCCGCTCCAGAATTCGGAGCACATCAGCGGGCTATCAGGACGGAGTTTCTTCAGCGGTGCAAACTGTTGGTCGATGTTGGCTCCTGTACCGAAGTTCATGGTCCATACCAGGTCGTGGAGTCCGTTCTTGGTGAAGTTGGACGCCCAGTCGCATTGGAACAGTGCTACGCCGGGGTAGTTGGCGCGTACGATGTCGCGGATTTGCGATACGTAGCCTTTGTCTTCCCCGTAGGAGCCGTATTCGTTCTCTACTTGTACCATGATGATGGGACCTCCGTTCTGTATGGTCATACCGGCTACCTGCTCGGCAACGGCTTTTTCGAAGATACCTACACGCTCCATAAAGTAGGGGTCGGATTCGCGCAGGCGGATATCTTTTTTCTTGAGTAACCACCAGGGCAGTCCGCCCATTTCCCATTCGGCACAGACATACGGTCCCGGGCGCAGGATGACATACATGTCGTTCTGCTGGCATAGGCGGCAGAATTCCGCCAGGTCATTCTGTCCGGTGAAGTCGAACACTCCCGGCTGAGACTCGTGGGAGTTCCAGAATACATAAAGGCAGATGGTGTTCATGCCCAGTGCCTTGCATAGCTTGATGCGTTGGTCCCAATAGGCTTTGGGGATACGTGGATAGTGCAGCTCTGCGGCTTTGATGACAAACGGCTTGCCATTCAATAGGAATGTTCCTTTGCCGGCAGAGAAGTCGCCTTGTCCTTCCCATTGGGTACGCGGGTCCCAGCTGTCGCGCCAGGGTATCGCGATTGTGCCGTCCTTGCCGAATTCAAGCGGGAGCCATACGTAGCGTGAGTCCTCAAGGTTTTTCTTTTTCCAGCGGTCGAACATGGCAATGTAGGCATTTCCTTTTCCGTATACTTGCTGCACGTAAGTGCTTTGTGCATAGAAGGTCTTATCTGCATCAGGACCGGTACACGGATTGCCGATGGTAGTCCATTGCCCCATGATGGAGTCGGCCACAGCCAGTTCGGCAACATTGGGATCCCAGCCGGTACAACCGGAAGAGAGCATATAGTACTTGCCGTTATACTTGAATACGGCGGGTGCTTCGCGGCTTTGCTTCACGAAATTGCGTGTATAGCGACCAGTGGGCTTCAGGTAGTCATCCGTTAGTTCGCTTATATATAAGGTAGCGTTGTTTTCCGACGAGTAGAACTGATATGCCTTGCCGTTATCATCAACGAACACTGTTTGGTCGCGGCTCATCGCACCGTTGGGACGGAAGCTGCCTACATAGGTGAATGTCCCGGTAGGAGAATCGCTGACCGCTACGCCGGCACATGCCTTACTGTAGTCGGCGCTTTCCACATGCGCCCACATGACGAATTTCTTTGTCTTTTCGTTGTAAATCACTTTGGGACGTTCCAACACCTTGCTGGGGTGCAGGTCGTGTTTCTCGTCATCTTTCACGGCAGGAAGTACAATACCCTCGAACTTCCAGTTCAGCAGGTCTTTTGAAGAGTAGCAGCTGACACCGGTTACGTCGGTGCGGTAGCATTCCCACGTAGCCCATTCGGGCAGGATGGTTTCCCCTTTTTTGTATTCGCCATACCAATAGTAGGTCCCTTCGTGGTAAAGAAGGCCGCCGCCATGGGCGTTGATGGGATTGCCGTCGGTGTCTTTCCATACTTCCCCGGGTATGATTGCGGCATTTTTCGTTTGTGCTTTTGTTTTTGCAGATGGCAGGCAGCAAAGGCAGGCCAGCAATGCAAAACTCCAAATAATTTTCCTTTTCATTTAAGAATTCGGTATTAGATAATTAATAAATCGTTTATGTTTTGGGCAAAGATATGCGAAAGTTGAGAAATGGAGGGTATGTAAATGTGTCAAAAAGGAGAGATTATAGCTCTAATCTCTCCTTTTTGTGATGTTTTTCGGTCTTTTCTATTTGGTTTGTACTTGTTTCATCACCCGGAGGAAATTTCCACCCCATATCTTGGCGATGTCTGTTTCTGTAAATCCATGTTCCAGCAGACGGACGGTGATATTGATGAAATCATTGTCCCCATTGCATCCTTTGACCCCGCCTCCACCGTCGAAGTCCGAGCCAATGCCCACGTGGTCTATGCCTGCCACTTCAACCATGTGCAGCAGGTGTTTCATGAAGTCCGTAAGGTTGGTTTTCTTGGCATCCGGGTTCAGAAACTCGTCTACCAGGCAGGCTTGAGCCACACCGCCATGTGCGGCAAGGGCGCGTAGCTGTTCGTCGGTCAGATTGCGGTCGTGTCTGTAGATGGCGCTTGCAGAGGAGTGGGAGACTATGACCGGTGCTTTTGAATATTTCAGTACATCCCAGAAGGTGCTTTCGGCTGCATGGGAAAGGTCTATCATTATTCCCAGCCGGTTCATTTCTTTCACCACTTTTCTACCGTAAGGACTTAAGCCGTTCCAACGGGCAGTCGTGTCCGAAGAACTGTCGCAGATGTCATTGTTGCGGGTGTGGCAAAGGGTGATGTAGGTAACGCCTGCATCATGGAAACGGGTGATATTCTTCAAATCCTTGCCGATGCCGTATCCGTTTTCGATGCCAATATAAAAGGCTTTCTTTCCTTCGGTCTTGAGCCTGGACAAATCATCGGGCGTGCGGGCTATGGCACATTGCTCCCCGTTCATCTCCACTTGTCGGTAGATGTGGCGTATCAACTCATCCACTCGGTCAATGGCTTTCAGACTGTTCTCTTCATCGCACGGGCCTTGACGCACCCAGCATGCCAGGTATTGTCCATCCAATTTCCCTTCTCGCATCTTGGGCAGGCAAACCTGCGTTTTTTCGCGCGTACCTATATTATAGGAAACGTCAAAATCAAGTGGGGTGTCTGTATGCGTGTCGAGGGAGAGGATGCGGCGATGAATCTCTTTGGCATGCCGGTAGGTAGCTGCCTTTTGAACCAGAAAATAGAAGAATCTGGCAGAGATGCTGTCGCCTGCCGTAGCCAGAGCTTCGGGATGGAATTGCACACCCCATATCGGATATTCGTGAGAAGACTCTATAGCTTCGGGAATACTGTCTGACGACCAACCCGTTACGCTGAATCCCGGGGCAACTTGCTTGACCGCCTGGTGATGGTGAGTATTGGTGAAAAGTTGTGTCTGTCCGGTTATGGATGCCATGGCAGAACCGGGAGTGAGGTGGACGGTATGAGTTGGTATACTGCTCGGTTCCTGCTGCTGGTGGCAGACAGTGGTGTCGGGATGCTGGGTAGGGATATCCTGATAAAGGGTTCCGCCGAAAGCTACATTGATTAACTGTTCTCCCCGGCAGATGCCAAACATCGGAATGTTACGCCGGGTAGCCAGGCGGATGAGTGCCATGTCGTATACATCACGCAGGGAGTCCACCTCTCCCAGCTGTTCGATGGGCGATTCATTGAAATAGGAAGGGTGGATGTCTCCTCCTCCTATCAGAATGATACCGTCCAGCCGGTTGGCAATGTCTGTCAAGACAAGGCTATCGGTAGTGATGGAAATCAGTATAGGTGTTCCACCTGCCTGGATTACAGACTCGGTATACGTCATCTGTGTGGATGAGCTTCGGCCCGGATGTGAGCAGGAAATGCCGATGAGAGGGGCTTTCCTGGTTGTTTTTTGGTTGGACTGTCCCATTGCCAAATATGGACATAGAACGAGCAGTGTTGTTAACAGTAGTTTGTTCATGGTTTTCGGGGGGGATTCTTTTTCCTGCAAAGTTATAAGAAATATTTAAGCCGTCCAAGAAGTTGGATGACTTGTGAATTCGGGCAGTTTATTGGCAGAAGAACATTATATTCTTTGTTGGTGGAGGAAGTGTGTTATATAACATGCTTCCCGATGTTGCTTTTCTTTGAATTAATGCCTAATTTGCGCCTCACAAAAAGTTAACGGCATCATCGTATGTCAGGTTATTCACTTAAAATCTTAATATATCATGAAAGTATATCAGACGAATGAAATTAAGAACATTGCCCTCCTTGGCAATGACGGCTCGGGTAAAACCACTCTCACGGAAGCGCTGCTCTTTGAGAGTGGTATTATAAAACGTCGCGGCAGGATTACTGCCAAGAATACAGTCAGCGATTACTTCCCGGTGGAGCAGGAATACGGCTATTCTGTGTTTTCCACCGTTTTCCATGTGGAGTGGAACGGCAAGAAACTGAATATCATTGACTGCCCGGGTAGTGATGACTTTGTAGGGGCTGCCATGACGGCGCTCAACGTTACAGATACTGCCATTCTGCTGCTGAACGGGCAATACGGTCCCGAGGTAGGTACGCAGAACCATTTCCGCTACACCGAGAAACTGGGCAAACCGGTTATTTTCCTGGTAAACCAGCTTGATAATGAAAAGTGCGATTATGATATGGTGCTTGAGCAGTTGCAAACCATATACGGTCCGAAGGTGGTGCCCGTGCAATATCCGCTGGCTACCGGACCGAACTTCAATTCGTTGATCGATGTACTTTTGATGAAAAAATATTCGTGGGGACCCGAAGGTGGCGCTCCCATTATTGAAGAGATTCCGGCCGAAGAAATGGAAAAGGCTACAGAACTGCACAAGGCTTTGGTAGAAGCTGCAGCCGAACATGACGAAGGCCTGATGGAAAAATTCTTTGAGCAGGACTCTTTGACAGAAGACGAAATGCGCGAAGGTATCCGCAAGGGACTGGCTTCACGAGGTATGTTCCCGGTATTCTGCGTCTGTGCCGGCAAGGATATGGGTGTACGCCGTCTGATGGAGTTCCTGGGTAATGTGGTGCCGTTTGTGGACGAAATGCCACCGGTGCACAATACACGCGGTGAGGTGGTGAAGCCGGATTCTAACGGACCGACTTCCTTGTATTTCTTCAAGACTGCCGTTGAGCCGCATATCGGTGATGTTCAATACTTCAAGGTTATGAGTGGTAAAGTGCACGAAGGTGATGATTTTACCAATGCAGACCGCGGTTCCAAGGAACGCATCGCGCAGATTTATGCTTGTGCCGGTGCCAACCGTATCAAGGTAGAGGAAATGGTAGCCGGTGACATCGGCTGTACAGTGAAACTGAAGGATGTACATACCGGCAATACATTGAACGGTAAGGGCTCTGAAAACCGTTTCAACTTCATTAAATATCCGAACTCCAAATACTCACGTGCTATCAAGCCGTTGAACGAGTCGGATACAGAAAAGATGATGGTTGCTTTGAACCGTATGCGAGAGGAAGACCCGACATGGGTGATAGACCAGTCTAAAGAATTGCGTCAGACTATTGTACACGGACAAGGTGAATTCCATTTGCGTACCTTGAAGTGGCGTCTGGAAAACAATGAAAAACTGCAAATCAAGTTTGAAGAACCGAGAATACCGTATCGCGAAACGATTACCAAAGCTGCCCGTGCGGATTATCGCCATAAGAAGCAGTCGGGTGGTGCAGGCCAGTTCGGTGAAGTTCATCTGATTGTTGAGCCTTACTACGAAGGCATGCCGTTGCCCGAAACCTATAAATTCAATGGTCAGGAGTTCAAGATGAACGTCAAGGGTACCGAAGAAGTTCCATTGGAATGGGGTGGCAAGCTGGTATTCGTCAATAGTATTGTGGGTGGTTCCATTGATGCACGTTTCATGCCGGCCATCTTGAAGGGTATCATGTCACGTATGGAGCAGGGACCGTTGACTGGTTCGTATGCTCGCGATGTACGTGTCATCGTATATGACGGAAAAATGCATCCGGTTGACTCCAATGAAATCTCCTTTATGCTGGCGGGACGGAATGCGTTCAGCGAAGCGTTCAAGAATGCAGGCCCGAAGATTCTAGAACCCATTTATGACGTGGAAGTATTTGTTCCGTCGGACAAGATGGGTGATGTGATGGGGGACTTGCAGGGACGCCGTGCCATGATTATGGGTATGAGCAGCGAGGCCAGTTACGAAAAACTGAGTGCTAAGGTGCCTTTGAAGGAAATGTCATCCTACTCTACGGCACTTAGCTCACTGACTGGTGGACGTGCTTCGTTCATCATGAAGTTTGCCAGCTATGAACTCGTTCCGAGTGATGTGCAGGATAAACTGATTAAGGAATTTGAGGCAAAGCAAGCTGAAGAATGATTTTCAGGGGTTGGTAGTTTGGCTGTTGTAACTACCGGCTGCTAATATAACAATTGTTAAAGCCGTTGTTACTTCATGGCAAGTAATAACGGCTTTTTTCATTAACGTAGATTAAGAACATGCAGAATTGTGAATTGAATGATTAATTTTTTATTAAATTTGCAAACCAAAGGCTTGTGTTTTTGTTATAATGCTCATAATACAACCTAAAAAATGGTCTTCGGTTAATTTACGAGAACGTCCGGTTAAATCAGGTTAATTGGTTAGGAGTGTTAATTAGGGAGTGTTAATTTTGTGACTATGAAAAAGTCAACTATATGGATATTAGGTGTTGTTATGGGGCTTTCCTTCCTTAGTTTGCTGTATCTGCAGATAAGCTATATTGAGGAAATGGTGAAGATGCGTAACGGACAATTTGATGAATCGGTGAAGCGTGCGTTGATGGCTGCTTCGAAAGAGGCAGAGTCCGCAGAGGTTGTGCGTTGGCTGAATGAGGATATCTCCGAGGCAGAAAAGAAGGCGTGGGAACAATCGCAAAGCAGTAGCGGAGTGATGCGTACCCAGCGGTTTGTGATGACAGCTCCGGATGGCAGTGTCCGTTCTTCGGTGGAATTGAAAACTTTCAGTAACGAGCCTTCTGAATTGCCAAGAGCAATGATTTCACGCAAACACGGAGCAAAAACCATTCCTCAGACTTCACGCTCGCAGATAGAGATGCTTAAAAACCGCTATCTTTACCAGCGTGCATTGGTAGACGAGGTGGTGTTGCAGATGGTATACAATGCCAGCGACAAGCCGATTGAGGAGCGTGTTAATTTCAAAAGTCTGGACCAGTATCTAAAAGCAGGTCTGATAGAGAATGGTCTCGGTGATATGGATTATCACTTCAAGGTGATAGACCGGGAAGGTCGGGAGGTATACCGTTGTGCGGATTATAGCGATGCAGGGAGTGAAAGCTCTTATTCGCAGCCATTGTTTTTGAATGACCCACCAGCCCGTATGAGTATCGTCAAGATACATTTTCCGGGAAAGAAGGATTATATCTTCGATTCGGTCAGGTTTATGATACCGTCGATGATATTTACTTTTGTACTGCTGGTGACGTTCATCTTTACGATTTACATCGTATTCCGCCAGAAGAAGCTGACGGAGATGAAGAATGATTTCATCAACAATATGACGCACGAGTTCAAGACGCCGATATCGACGATTTCTCTGGCGGCACAGATGTTGAAAGACCCGGCTGTGGGCAAGTCTCCGACTATGTTCCAGCATATATCGGGTGTCATCAACGATGAAACGAAGCGCTTGAGGTTCCAGGTAGAAAAAGTGCTTCAGATGTCGATGTTTGACCGTCAGAAGGCTACTTTGAAGAATAAGGAACTGGATGCCAACGAGCTGATAGCGGGTGTTATCAACACGTTTACACTGAAAGTGGAGCGTTATAATGGAAAGATTGAATCGGAGCTTAAAGCTACCAACTCTGCCATTTTTGCCGATGAGATGCATATCACCAATGTGATTTTCAATCTCATGGATAATGCAGTGAAGTATAAACGTCCGGATGCGGATCTGCAACTGACGGTGAAGACTTGGAATGAGCCTGGCAAACTGATGATTTCCATCCAAGATAACGGCATCGGCATCAAGAAGGAGAATTTGAAAAAGATATTCGAGAAGTTCTATCGCGTGCATACAGGTAATCTGCACGATGTGAAAGGCTTCGGCTTGGGACTGGCTTATGTGAAGAAGATTATCATGGATCATAAGGGAACTATCCGGGCAGAAAGTGAACTGAACGTAGGAACTAAATTTATTATTGCATTACCTTTATTAAAAAATTGATTGATATGGACGAGAAACTGCGTATTTTATTGTGCGAAGATGATGAAAATCTTGGCATGCTTTTAAGAGAATATTTACAGGCAAAAGGTTACGCTGCCGAGTTATATCCCGATGGAGAAGCAGGATACAAGGCTTTCCTGAAGAATAAATATGACTTGTGTGTGTTTGATGTGATGATGCCGAAGAAAGACGGATTCACACTGGCACAAGAAGTGCGTGCGGCCAATGCCGAAATACCTATTATCTTCTTGACGGCAAAAACATTGAAGGAAGATATTCTGGAAGGTTTCAAGATTGGTGCCGATGACTACATCACCAAGCCCTTCAGTATGGAAGAGCTGACTTTCAGAATTGAAGCTATCCTGAGACGTGTTCGCGGAAAGAAGAACAAGGAGAGCAACATCTATAAGATTGGTAAGTTTACATTCGACACGCAGAAACAGATTCTGGCGACTGCCGAGAAGCAGACTAAACTGACCACCAAAGAATCCGAACTGCTGGGCTTGCTTTGTGCACATGCCAACGAAATTCTGCAGCGTGACTTTGCGTTGAAGACTATTTGGATTGATGACAACTATTTCAATGCACGTAGTATGGATGTATATATCACAAAGCTGCGTAAGCACCTGAAAGAAGATGATTCGATTGAAATCATCAACATTCACGGAAAAGGATATAAACTGATTACTCCGGAAGCTGAGTCTTGATGAGGCTCGGCTCCTCTGAGGGAGAGAAAATAAAAAAGGCGGTCTGCATGTATATGCTAACCGCCTTCTTTATTTCTTTTCTTTTGATATTAGTCGACAATTCTCTTGTTGATGACAATGTAGGAAATCAATCCCACTACAACCAAAACGGCAGAACTGCCCAAGATGGCATTGTTGTTAACATTGCCGGTAAAAGAACATGCAACCAGGATTACAGCTCCTATTACGACTAATATCAATCCCAGATTTTTTAATAAGCCTTTCATGTGTGTGTATTTTAATTAGATTATTATATTCTTTCGTATTCTTGTCACAAAGAAAAGCATAATTCTTTAACAAGCGAAATTATTTTTGCAAAAAATCCATATTTTAATAAAGAATGGAAGATGAGGAATGAAAAATGACGCTTCATCCCCTTGTTTTCTCCTCCCTTAATCTCTAATCCTTAACCCCTAATCCCTATATCTTAGTCCTTCGTATTGAAGAAAATCTTCCTCAGCACCTCCTGGCTCACACTGAGCTCTTCGATGGTGATGCCTTTCAAGGCTTCTTTGAGGGTCTGGTTGGCAATGACGCGCGCGCGTTCTTCCAGCTCCTTGCCGTCCTTGGTCAGATGTATCAGATTGGTTCGGCGGTCTTTCTTGTCCGATATGCGCACGACGAGATGCTGACGCTCCATATTGTCTATCAAGCGCGTCATGCTGGGCTTGTCTTTGAAAGTTGCATTACACAACTCTTGTTGCGTCACCCCGTCCTTTTCCCATAAGAAGATGAGGACGGTCCACTGTTCCGGAGTAATCTCCAAACCGTTCTGGCGGAAGTTGCGGGACAGCTTTCGGTTAATGGCAGCCGACACTTTACCGTTCAGTATGGCAAAGATAAGGCGGATATCAAAGTTGAATTGCTCTATCATGAAATTATTGTTTAAACAACTTTGCAAAGATAGTGCAAGCCGAAGACAATTCCTATATCCCTACACAAAAAAACATTAAATGTTTGTAGTTCAAAATAAAATGTCTACCTTTGCACCGCATTTTTAAAACGAATAATTTATTTATTTAATTAAACGAGTATGAATCAATACGAAACCGTTTTCATTTTGACTCCCGTTTTGTCTGATGTTCAGATGAAGGAAGCGGTAGAAAAATTCAAAAGCATCCTTACTGCTGAAGGTGCTGAGATTGTAAATGAAGAAAACTGGGGACTGAAGAAGCTGGCATATCCTATCCAGAAGAAGTCAACCGGTTTCTATCAGCTGATTGAGTTCAATGCAGAACCTACTGTCATTGAGAAATTGGAAATAAACTTCCGTCGTGACGAGCGCGTTATCCGTTTCTTGACTTTCAAGCAAGACAAGTACGCTGCTGAATATGCTGCGAAGAGAAGAAGTGTTAAATCAACTAAAAAGGAGGATTAATCATGGCACAACAAGTTCAATCAGAAATCAGATATTTAACTCCGCCCTCAGTAGACGTTAAGAAGAAAAAATACTGCCGTTTCAAAAAGAGCGGTATTAAGTACATCGACTACAAAGATCCCGAATTCTTGAAGAAATTCTTGAATGAGCAAGGTAAAATCCTTCCGCGTCGTATTACCGGTACTTCTTTGAAGTTCCAACGTCGTGTAGCTCAAGCTGTGAAGAGAGCACGTCACTTGGCGTTGCTGCCCTATGTAACTGACATGATGAAATAATAGGAGGAGGAAAGTATGGAAATTATATTGAAAGAAGACATTGTAAACTTGGGTTATAAGAACGACATCGTAACAGTAAAGTCTGGTTACGGTCGTAACTACCTCATCCCGACTGGTAAAGCTGTCATCGCTTCACCGGCTGCAAAGAAAATGTTGGCTGAAGAGCTGAAACAACGTGCTCACAAGCTGGAGAAAATCAAAAAGGATGCTGAAGAACTGGCTGCTAAGCTGGAAGGCGTATCATTGAAGATTGCTACTAAGGTTAGCTCTACTGGTACTATCTTCGGTTCTGTTGGTAACATCCAGATTGCTGAAGAGTTGGCTAAATTGGGTCACAACATCGATCGTAAGATTATCGTTGTTAAGGACGCAGTGAAAGAAGTTGGTAACTACAAGGCTATCGTTAAGCTGCACAAGGAAGTTTCTGTAGAAATTCCTTTCGAAGTAGTTGCTGAAGAAGCATAAGAAAAGACTTAATAATGATAAGGAAGCCCGGTTCTGATAAAGGACCGGGCTTTTCTATGTTCGGAGCGTATGTGTGTGAGCTTATTGAGGGATACGTAAAGCTGCGGTTTACGCATGCTGACATAGAGGTTTACGAATCTGAAGTAGAGGTTTACGCGCGCGGTATAGAGGTTTGGCAAGAATACTCTTGTGTCTCTTTACGAGGTTACTAATGCAAAAAAAAGAGCATATCCACTCAGGGGTATGCTCTTTGCCTTATTGTCAGCCAATAATTCTTTTAGTTTCTTGGCAATGCTTCTTTCACTACCATTTGGCGGCCTACATATTCTGCTCCATTCAGTTTGTTGATTGCTTGTTGGGCTTCAGCAGCTTCGGGCATCTCTACGAAGGCAAAACCTTTTGATCTGTTTGTATTACGGTCCATAATCAGTTTTACTGATTCTACTGTTCCATACTCTTCCATTACTTGTCTCAAATCTGATTCCCTAACGTTGTAGCTAAGGTTTCCAATGTACATATTCATAAAATACAAAAATAAAAAATTAATAATTCAATAAAGGAGTCTTAGGAAGTTGTAGTCAGAAATGAAAATTCTCAATGTGGCTAATCGAGGAGAAACATAGTGAAACGTAGATCGTAATAAACCTCTTATTGTTTTGTTGATGCAAAGTAACGGCTTTTATTTGGTATATGCACTATACTTTATCATTTATCTGCCATATAATACCCTTTTTTGTGAAATAAGACCAAGACTTAACAATTGGAAGGGAACAGAAGGAGAGGATAAGACATAAAAAAAGTCTGGTGTGCTTGTATGCACGTCAGACTTTCAATTCTCTCGAGTGTTGTACTGAAATTATTCAGCTACAACAGCTGCGCTATCTACTGCTACAGTGTCAGCTGCTGCGGCTGCTGCTGCGGCTTCAGCTGCTGCTGCTTCTACAGCTGCGATTGAGTCAGCGATACGGATAGAATCTGCAGTTGCTTGTTCAGCGTTAGCTGCTTTGTTGCCACAAGATGCGAAAGATACTGCTACGATAGCTGCAGCCATCAAAACTAATTTTTTCATTTTCTTTACTTTTAAAACGTAATACAATCAATTGCTTTATTAAAACGTTGCAAAGGTATGTACTTTTTGAATATGTTGTTCTCGAAACCCCAACTTTTTTTATATTTTTTTTGGAGCTTCGGCTGTTTTTATCCCTATCTATATGTTTTACAACATATTAATCTTCGGCAATGCTGTTGTATAAGTATCTCTTGATACTTCTTTTGGGCGTTTTCTCAAATTCAGTCGGATAAAGTTGGATTTGGCTTACTTTTTCGTAGGCTGCCACGCTGTTATTCAGATTTTTGAGATTCTCATCCATGATGGTTTTAAGGTTATCCGGCTGGTTTAGTCCCAAGGAATCCAGGGCTTCATAGTCGGCATAAACCAGTGCTACCAGTCTTTTATTCCGTTCGATGACAAGACTTTCCAGGACGAAAGGCATGTTGTTGAGCCGTGCTTCTATCTCTTCGGGGAAGATATTCTGTCCACTGGAACTGAGAATCATGGTCTTGCTGCGTCCGCGTATGTATAGGTTGTTGTCGTCGTCCAGTGTACCCAAGTCGCCGGTGCGAAGCCATCCGTCTTCGGTGAAGACTTCTTTGGTGGCTTCGGGGTTTTTGTAATAACCCGTCATCACGTTCTCGCCACGTACTTGTATTTCGCCGAGTTTGTCGTCCGGGTTTTCCTTGCAGATACGGGCTTCCATGATGTCGAGTACCCGTCCGGAGGAAGTCGGGACGAATTCATTCCAGGGAGCATAGCTGATGAGAGGGGCACATTCGGTCATGCCGTAGCCGATGGTGAAGGGGAACTTGATGCGGTGGAAGAATTCTTCCACTTCCGGGTTCATGGCTGCGCCTCCTATGATGACTTCCTTGAAACGTCCGCCCAGTGCGTCAATCAGTTTCTTGCGGATTTGCCCGTATATCTGTCCGTCGAGCAAGGGAATGCTGAGCGCCCATTTCATGGTCTTTTTGTTGATGATGGGCTGTATGACATTCTTGTATATCTTTTCAATGACAAGGGGGACGGTGATAATCAGGTTGGGTTTCACTTCCTCGAAAGCTTTCATCAGAATCTTTGGGGAAGGCACTTTTCCCAACAGTGTGACGTGTGTGCCGACGGCCGTGGCGGTAAGGAAATCGAATGCGCAGCCGTATGCATGTGCCAAAGGCAGGAAAGAGAGCACTTTGTCCCCTTTCTTCAGCAGCTCGGTACGTATGCCGAAGGTGACGTTGCCGGCCAGGTTGTTTCCCGTCAGCATGACGCCCTTACTGAATCCGGTGGTGCCCGAGGTATAATTCAGCAGCATGACCTTGTCGTTGGAAAGGTCCGTGTAAACGATGTCTTCCTTGCGGAACCCGTTCGGGTAGGTCGCTTCCATTTCATCGCCCAGATGCTTGAGGAAACGCTGGATGGTTTCGCCGTCCCGCTGATACAGACAGCGGAAGTCGCTCAGTGAGAACACACCGCGAAGTCCAGTAAGTCGTTCTTCTTCCAGATGTTCCCAAATGGCATCGCTGGTGAAGAGGAACGTCGATTCGGAGTGGTTTACGATATGATGGACATCATTGGGGTTGAAGTCTTGCAGAATGGGGACTACGATACCACCGTAGGTGATGGTGGCCATATAGGCGATGCACCAGCGGGCATTGTTCTTGCCGATGACGGCTATCTTGTCGCCGCGGCGCAGTTGGCAGTACTTGAAAATAAGATGCAGTCTGGCTATTTCTTGTGCCACTTCGCCATAAGTATAGCTCTCGTTTTCTCCATAGTTGGTATAGCAGGGGAGGTCCCAATTCTCGCGGAAACTATGCTCGTATAGTTTGATAAAGTTCTCTTGTATCATTGCACAAATTTTAGTTGAGTGTGCAAAAGTAGGAAAAATAGATTAATAATGTATATATTTGCAGCATAAATGTGTTTATAAGCTCATGATAGATACCAATATATTTCAAGATAAGACGGCGGTTTACTATACGTTGGGGTGCAAACTGAACTTCTCGGAGACCTCTACTATCGGTAAAATTTTGCGGGAAGCGGGCGTACGTACGGCGCGCAAGGGTGAGAAAGCGGATATTTGTGTAGTGAATACCTGCTCGGTGACGGAAGTGGCGGACAAGAAGTGCCGCCAGGCCATCCACAAACTGGTGAAGCAACATCCGGGTGCATTTGTCGTGGTGACCGGTTGCTATGCCCAGCTGAAACCGGAGACGGTGGCAAAGATAGAAGGTGTGGACGTCGTGCTGGGAGCCGAGCAGAAGAAGGACCTGCTCCACTACCTGGGCAATCTGCAGAAGCACGAGACCGGCGAGGCCTACACTTCCGCTTTGAAGGATATACGTTCGTTTGCCCCGTCTTGTTCGCGTGGCGACCGGACACGCTTCTTCCTGAAAGTGCAGGACGGCTGCGATTATTATTGTTCCTATTGCACCATTCCCTTTGCCCGCGGACGTAGCCGTAACGGCAGCATTGCTTCTATGGTGGAGCAGGCCAGCCAGGCGGCTGCCGAAGGTGGAAAGGAAATTGTATTGACCGGCGTCAATATCGGAGACTTCGGCAAGTCTACCGGTGAGACTTTCTTCGACTTGGTGAAGGCGCTGGACGAGGTGGAAGGCATTGAGCGTTACCGCATATCCTCCATCGAGCCGAATCTGCTGACAGATGAAATCATAGAATACGTGTCCCGTTCCCGGCGTTTCATGCCTCATTTCCATATACCGCTGCAGTCGGGCAGTGACGAGGTGCTGAAGCTGATGCGACGCCGTTACGATACCGCCTTGTTTGCCTCGAAGATAAAGAAGATAAAGGAAGTGATGCCCGATTCCTTTATAGGGGTAGACGTGATTGTGGGTACCCGTGGAGAGACGGAGGAGTATTTCGGGCAGGCTTATGAGTTTATCAAGAGCCTGGACGTGACGCAGCTCCATGTCTTCAGCTATTCGGAGCGTCCCGGCACGCAAGCCTTGAAGATAGACCACGTGGTGGCACCCGAAGAAAAGCACCGCAGGAGCCAGCAATTGCTGGAGCTTTCGGACGAAAAGACCCGTGCTTTTTATGCGCGCCATATCGGGCAGACGATGCCGGTGTTGCTGGAACGTCCCAAACCCGGACTGCCGATGCACGGCTTCACTCCCAATTATATCCGTGTGGAAGTCCCTCATGATGCTGCCTTGGACAACCAGCTCGTGTCTGTGCGCCTGGGCGATTTCAATGCCGACGGCACCGCACTCTTGGGAGCAATGGAATGAGGAATGCCGCCTTTGCAACAAATAACTCATAACTTATAACTCATAACTGACGAAGTGAAATCAAAAATTGTCTATTGGCTGACTTATGCGGGCATGTGGCTTGTGGCACTTCTGCCTTTCCGGGCGCTTTATGCATTGTCTGACGGGCTGTACTTCCTGATGCGCCACGTCGTGCATTATCGGAAGAAAGTCGTTCGCCGCAACCTTCGCAATTCCTTTCCGGAGAAGTCGGAAACCGAATTGATGGAGATAGAGCGCAAGTTCTACCATTATATCTGCGACTATATGCTGGAAGAGGTGAAGATGCTGCGCATGTCTTTCGAGGAGCTCTGCCGCCGGATGAAGTATGATAATAAGGAAGAATACCTTGCCATGATAGAGAAGCATGGAGGCATTGTACTGTTGATTCCCCATTATGCCAATTTTGAGTGGATTATAGGCATGGGGGCCATCATGCATCCGGGCGACATCCCGGTGCAGGTGTACAAACCGCTAAGCAATAAGTATCTGGACGAGATGTTTAAGCATATCCGTGCCCGGTTCGGAGGATACAATGTGGCGAAACATTCCACGGCACGCGAAGTGATAAAGCTTCGCCGTGAAGGCAGGCGGATAGCCATCGGCCTGATTACAGACCAGTCGCCCAACCGCAGCGAGGCCCATTATTGGACCACTTTCTTGAATCAGGACACCGTGTTCATGGATGGCGCCGAGCGCATTGCCAAGCTGATGGACTTCCCCGTCTTTTATTGTGAATTGGAACGGACATCCAGGGGATATTGCAAAGTGCTCTTCGATTTGGTTACCGAAACTCCCAAGCAGACGGCGGATGGCGAGATAACCGAGTGCTTCGCCCGTCGTCTGGAGCAGACCATCCGGCGCGAACCGGCTTATTGGTTCTGGTCTCATAAACGCTGGAAAAATAAACGAAAAGAATCTGTGCAACATGGATAAGATTGCTGTTGTCATATTGAATTGGAACGGATGTGATATGCTCCGTTCCTTCCTTCCCTCTGTTGTGCGTTTTTCGGAGGTGGATGGTGCTGTGGTGTATGTGGCGGACAATGGCTCTACGGATGCTTCCGTGGCAATGCTCCGTCGCGAGTTTCCTTCTGTGCACTTGATTCTGCTGGAAGAGAACCACGGTTTTGCCGACGGATACAATCTGGCATTGAAGCAGGTGGAGGCAGAATATGTAGTGCTGCTCAACTCCGATGTAGAGGTCACCGAGCACTGGCTTGTCCCGTTGGCAGAGTATATGGATGCCTATCCGGAGACGGCCGCTTGCCAGCCGAAGATACGCAGTTGGCGTAACAAGGGGCAGTTTGAATATGCCGGAGCTGCGGGAGGTTTCATCGACCGCTATGGCTATCCCTTCTGCCGCGGCCGTATTATGGGCGTGGTAGAAGAGGACAAGGGGCAATACGACACGGTGATACCCATTTTCTGGGCTACGGGGGCGGCTCTGTTCATCCGTCTGGCAGACTACCGGGAAGCGGGTGGGCTGGACGGACGTTTTTTTGCCCACATGGAGGAGATAGATTTATGTTGGCGGCTTCGTGCCCGTGGCAGACAGTTGGCATGTATACCGCAGAGTGTGGTATTTCATGTGGGAGGGGCCACTTTGAAGAAGGAGAATCCGCGCAAGACCTTCCTCAATTTTCGTAATAACCTTGTCATGCTTTATAAGAATCTGCCGCAGGAGGACTTGGCGTCCGTGATGCGTGTACGTGCGGTGCTCGATTATGTGGCTGCGTTCAGTTTCATGCTGAAAGGCCAGTTACCCAATGCTTTGGCCGTATTCCGTGCGCGCCGTGCCTACCACTCCCTCCGCACTTCATTGGCAGCGTCCCGCAAAGAGAATCTGAAAAAAACTACGCTTGCCGTAATACCGGAACGGACAAAAAACAGTATATTGGCGCAGTTTTATCTGCATGGAAAGAAATTCTTTTCCCAATTGTAGGAACTGTTGCCTTTTATAATTGTTCAATCTATTAAAGGTTTTGAATTATGGAAAAACTAGTTAGAAAAATCGGATTAGTGGCACACGACGCCATGAAGAAAGACCTCATCGAGTGGGTACTGTGGAACTCGGAATTGCTGATGGGGCATAAATTCTATTGTACGGGCACCACGGGTACCCTTATCCTCGAAGCCCTCCGGGAGAAACATCCTGATGTGGAGTGGGATTTCACTATCCTTAAATCCGGTCCTTTGGGCGGTGACCAGCAGATGGGCTCGCGCATTGTGGACGGAGAGATTGACTATCTTTTCTTTTTCACCGACCCGATGACCCTTCAGCCGCACGATACGGATGTGAAGGCGTTGACCCGCCTTGCCGGTGTGGAGAACATCGTGTTCTGCTGCAACCGCAGTACGGCAGACCATATCATTTCCAGCCCGTTGTTTGTCGACCCGACGTATGAACGCACTGTTCCCGATTACAGCAACTACACCAAGCGGTTTGCAAATAAGCCGGTGGTGGCCGAAGCGGTGGAATCGGCAAAGAAGCGGAAACGGCAAAAATAAGGATGAAACTCGGTTCTACTGGGCATTCTTAATCTATCGCTACCCTTCGTTCATGGACAGCCCACACTGGTGCGATAGCCCACCCTTGCCGTTTGAAGTCATAGAGTTGCACAATAATGGTGTTGGTGAATCTGCCCATTCTATGTCGTTGAGGTATTGGTAGGGGAAGCGGAACTCTGTGAGGTTTATTTTCAATAGTTCATTCCTTCTGAAGTCTGCATAGTTGTATGGGTTTGTAAAGTCGTAAGGGGTGGGCAGGTAGAGGGCATTTCTCCAATGAAACTCGGAGCTGTATTTGATAGCAAGCGGCCGGTAGCAGGAAGAAAGTGACGATGGGGAGTAATGCCAGTCGTTGTATAGCGTTTCTCATTGACTTTTTGTTGATGATGGGGCAAAGGTACGGAATATTGGTATCAATGGTTGTATTCTACGGCAGAAAAGTTGCTGCATGCTCACTGCAGAACTTCTGTATACATTTTGCAGTGCTACTGCATATCTGTTGCAGCGTTACTGCAAAGCTGTTGCAGTACTACTGCAAATATATGTGCAGTGTTACTGCAAACCGTTTGCAGCGCCACTGCAAAAAGCATGCAGTGTCTTTGCAGTGGGAAGTGTCTGTGTATCAATAGTGAATGGGGTGATTCGGCAATCTGTCATTCTCCGCGGCGTTGGCATATTTCCACTCCTGCAGCCTCTATATCCGCGCCCATCGGTGGATTGCGCTTTGCCAGCTTGAGGGTTATTTCTTCTATCTGTGGGAAGTCGTGGAACAATCGGTTTATAATTCGCCCGCATACATGTTCCAATAGTTTGGAAGGAATGTCCATCTCTGCCTTCACAGCTGTATGTACATCGGCATAGCTCACGGTGTCGGCTACGTCGTCCGTTTCTGCCGCACGCCGGATATCAACTTGCAGGCGCAGGCTGACGGTAAACTCATTGCCTACCACGGTTTCTTGTTCGCCCACGCCGTGATGGGCGAAGAAGCGAAGCGTGTCAAGGAAAATATAACTGGTCATTACTTGTAGATTGTTTTCTGCAAACTTACTGATATTTTGTGGTACGGGCAAATCAGTATCCGGTTATTACGATTCAGGTTGCGGATTGTATTCTGTAAAATATAAAAATAGCGCGAAATTGTTTTTTATAGAATACAATTATGTGAGGGTCGAAATAAACTTATCGAACTATTTTAGGCACGGAATTATACGGGTTATCACGGTTGCTTTCAATATTATCCGTGATTGTCCATGTAATCCGTGCCTAAAATAATACTTTGCTAAGAATCCTTTCTTATCTTCCGGTGCTTTCTATCATGCACCTTATTTTCTCGTTCAAGCTTTCTGCCTTCATCAGTTGTTCCAGTGTCAGGTGCATGCGCCAGCGCCAGTAGTGCCGCGGGTTGGCAGGAATATTGATGCGTTCTTCCTGCACGTTCGGGTTGCGCCATTTGCCGTCCATGGACATCCAGTCTTGCAGGGAGAGGATGCAGAGGATGGAGTTGCTATGGAGGTGATTGCGAACCACTTCTTCGCAGAGCTCCGGCGTGGCCGTTGCCGGTGCGGCACCGTAGTGCCCGAGCATGGTGTTGTAGTAACGCTGCGTCTGTTGGAAGTCTTCTTCCCACCAGCCGCGCAGGGTAGACATGTCGTGCGTGGAGATGGTGCAGACCGAACGGTACGGATACCAGTCAGTGTGGCCGAATTCTTGTTTCGGGTCTTTCGGCATACGTTGTATCTCCAGGGAAAGGATACGCAGGTCGTTCATCACCCATGCCACGCAATCGGGAATCATGCCTAAGTCCTCACCGCATACCAGCATGCGCGTGGACTGTGTCAGTTGCGGTAGTTTCTTCATGGCTTGCTGTCCCCAGAAGTCATTGTGGCGGTGATAGTAGTACTGGTCATACAGCCGGTTGAAGGCAGCCTTTTCCCAATCGTTCAGTGCGCGGTAGATGTAGTCGTGCTGCACGCCGATGCGCGGATGGTATTCGTGCGGATTGTTGCGGTCGGGCACGAACAGCACATCGCTGATAAGGGCGTAAAGCCCGTCACGAATCCAGATGCTGTCATCGTCCGTCTTTCCGGCAAAGTAGGCTTCCACTTTGCGCTGGGTGTCGAACTCGGGACGCATGCGGTAAACCTCCCACGTGTCTGCCGGCTCTATGAAGGTCTGCTTCACATAGTCTGTATGCGGGCCGAAGATTTGTCCGAGGAAGTACTCATGGATATAGGGCTTCAGGAAGAAGTCTTCGCGGAATGCCAGCCCGTAGCTTTCTATCTCCTCGCGCGTCATGGGCAGGGCGGGGACGAATTGTCCCAACAGCCCGTGTACGGCGTGCATCGGTATCTCCCAAATGCGGAAGAAGCCGAGGATATGGTCTATGCGGTAGGCATCGAAGTATTCTGCCATTTTGTGGAAACGCTTCATCCACCAGGCATAGCCGTCTTTCTCCATGACATCCCAGTTGTAGGTGGGAAAGCCCCAGTTCTGCCCGTTCACGGAGAAATCATCGGGCGGTGCGCCGGCTTGGCCGTTCAGGTTGAAGTAGTGGGGTTCCTTCCAGGCTTCCACACTGTTGCGGCTGATGCCGATGGGGATGTCGCCTTTCAGCACTACGCCGTTGGCGCGCGCATGCTCGGTGGCGGCAAGCAGTTGCAGGTGCAGATTGAACTGGATGTAGTAGTAGATGGCAATATGCGGATAGTCGGCAGAGTCCGGCCGGCACAATGTCTCTATCTCCTTGGCATCGTAGGTGGCATACTTGGGCCACTCGCGGAAATTCGGGGTCTTGTAGGCATCACGCAGGTAGCTGAAGACGGCATATGGCTGCAACCATTCCTTGTTGGCCTCGTAGAAATTACGGAATGCATCCGAGGCCAGCACCTTTTCCCCTTCCTGCTTGAAGATGAGGTGGAAGTATTCCCACTTTGTTTTGTTCACAGCTTCGTAGTCCACGGCGGGCAGGGCATTCAGTTCTTTCTGGCGTTTGTTGAATTCGGCCATCACCTTCTTGTCCTTCAAGCTGCCCAACTGCTTCAGGTCGGCGTACATGGGATGGAAGGCATAGATGGAGATGCTACTGTAAGGGTAGGAGTCTGTCCAGGTATGCGTCATGGTAGTGTCGTTGATGGGCAGAATCTGCACCGCCTTCTGATTGGTGGCAACTGCCCAGTCAATCATGCGCTTCAAGTCGCCGAAATCGCCTACACCGAAGCTTTTCTCGGAGCGTAGGGAGAATACGGGTACGGCTACTCCGGAACCTTTCCATGCAGGAAGATTGAAGTATACATAACGGTCGCCGACAGCCAGCGTTTCGTTGGCGGCTATCTGCGGGTCGGCCATATAGCGGTTGGGATTGTTCTCCCAGGCCACGGCACGGCGCTCTTTCTTGTTGTAAAGGACGAATTTATACTCCAGCGGGAAGCTGATTTTACCGGCATCCACTTCTACCTGCCATTCGGGGAAGTCGATGTCGCTCATAAGGGCAGCTTTGTCCGGGTTCCAGTCACCCAGCGCCTTCTGGTTTCCGCAGAGTGCCAGGCAATGGTCACTGTCTATGCAGGGGGCGTACGCCTTTATCAGCAACCCCTTTTTGTAGCTTTTCGGGGCGGCACTGCGTTCGCGATGCGCCAGCAGGGATTCTGTGAAAGCGGATGTATAAAAATACTGCTGCTCGGGCAGATTCTTCCAACAATCTTCTATGCGGTAAACTTTCTTCGGATTGTCTGCAACGTGCAGGATGCGTGGCAGGCTGTTCCACTCTGTCCGTATGGTTCTGCCATCTCGATAGATGTGGTAACTGTATTCGACGCTTCCATTACCGGGAATCTGGATATCCACTTCCGCGGTCCAGTGAATGCCGTCTACAGTGTGCAGGGGGGTGGCTTTGTTGGGCTGGTTGTTGCCAAGTTCCGGGATGGAACCCAGGACTCTGACTTCTTCACCCCAGCTGGTGCGATACTCGATATTGAATATTAGTGTCATATTATATTAGATTTAGAAATAGCAATAGCTGCAATGATTATGCAAGTATAGAAATTATTCCTCATAATCATGCAGCTACCGTTATCTAAGTCATTTAAATTCCTATGCAAACGTTTGTGCTTGCCGTGGGATTATCCACAGCGAGAAGCTCCGCACGTCTTGCAGATGAGGCAACCTTCTTGGTAAACCAGTGTTTCGTTACCGCAGTTGGGGCATTTCTTGCCTTTGGCTTCCGTGCCGTCCTGGATGTATTTCTTCAGGGCGCGTTCCACACCGTTCTTCCAGGTGTTGATGTTTTCGCTGTCCAGTTGCAGTGAACCTACCAGCTTGATGACCTGCTCGATAGGCATGCGGTAGCGCAATACACCGGAAATCAGCTTGGCATAGTTCCAATACTCTTTGTTGAACTTCTCGGACAGACCCTCGATGGTGACTTTGTATCCGCGCTTGTTCTCGAACTGGAAGTCGTAACGCTTGTTTCCGTGCTCATCCACATTCTTGATGATGTGGCCCGACACCACATTCTTCGGCAGGATGATGCCTTCATCATCATCCAGCACACCGGTGAATATTTCGTAGGGATGATTGTCCAGCAAGCCGACGAATGCCACCCATTTCTCCTTGTTGTTCTGGAAGCGGACAACGTCTGCATCCAATATTCTGGGACGTGTTTCAACGACCGTAGGCGGTTTGCACGGGGGAAGTTCGGACTTCTTGTCACTCTTGGTAGAGATGAGCACGCCGGAACGCGAACCGTCGCGGTAAACCGTACAGCCCTTGCAGCCGGATTTCCATGCTTCTACATACAGACGGTTCACGAGGTCTTCGTCTACGTCGTTCGGCAGGTTGATGGTTACGCTGATAGAGTGATCCACCCATTTTTGGATACGTCCCTGCATCTTGACTTTCATCAGCCAGTCCACGTCGTTGGAGGTTGCTTTATAATAAGGTGATTTCTCTACCAGGGCATCCACTTCTTCCTGCGTGTAGCGTTTGGCGGGGTTGTATCCTTGTGCTTCCATCCAAGTCACGAACTTGGGGTGGAACACGATATATTCTTCAAAGGCATCTCCGGTTTCGTCGATGAAGTCCACATGGACGTTCGTATCGTTGGGATTCACTTTGCGGCGGCGCTTGTACACGGGCAGGAATACGGGCTCGATACCGGAGGTGGTTTGAGTCATCAGGCTGGTGGTGCCGGTCGGGGCGATGGTCAGACAGGCAATGTTGCGGCGTCCGTACTTCTTCATCTCCTCGTACATTTCCGGGTCAGCTTCACGCAGGCGGTTGATGAACGGGTTGTTCTTTTCGCGTTCTGTATCGTACACCTCGAATGCGCCGCGTTCTTTGGCCATTTCTATGGAGGAGCGATAGGCGTTGAGTGCCACCGTCTTGTGTACTTGCTCCGAGAATTCGGTTGCCTCTTCAGTGCCATAACGCAATCCCAGGGCGGCAAGCATGTCGCCTTCTGCCGTGATGCCTACACCGGTACGGCGGCCTTGGGCGCTTTTCTTGTAAATCTTCTGCCACAAAACGCGTTCTGTATGTTTCACGTCTTCACTTTCGGGGTCGGCATCTATCTTGCTCATGATGCGCTCTATCTTCTCCAGTTCAAGGTCGATGATATCGTCCATGATGCGTTGGGCCAAAGCTACATGCTTCTTGAATAGCTCAAAGTCAAAGTAGGCGTCCGGCTTGAACGGATTGACCACGTATGAGTAAAGGTTGATGGCGAGCAGACGGCAGGAGTCGTACGGGCACAGTGGAATTTCGCCGCATGGATTGGTGGATACGGTACGGTAGCCCAGGTCTGCATAGCAGTCGGGCACGGATTCCTTTAATATGGTATCCCAGAACAATACACCGGGTTCTGCCGATTTCCATGCATTGTGCACAATCTTTTTCCATAATGCGGATGCGTCAATGTCTTTTTGAAATGCCGGCTCTGTGGCGTCAATCGGATATTGCTGTGTATATGGTTTGCCTTCGATGGCGGCCTGCATGAAGTCGTCGGTCAGTTTTACGGAAACGTTGGCTCCGGTCACTTTGCCCTCAGTCATCTTGGCATCGATGAAGGCTTCCGAGTCGGGGTGTTTGATGGATACGCTGAGCATCAGTGCGCCGCGGCGTCCATCTTGAGCTACTTCGCGTGTAGAGTTTGAATAGCGTTCCATGAAGGGAACCAAGCCGGTGGAGGTCAGTGCCGAGTTCTTTACCGGTGAACCTTTCGGACGGATATGGGATAAGTCGTGTCCCACGCCGCCACGGCGTTTCATCAGCTGTACTTGTTCTTCGTCTATCTTGAAGATGGCACCATAAGAATCCGCTTCGCCGTCCACACCGATAACAAAGCAGTTGGACAGAGAGGCTACCTGATAGTTGTTCCCGATTCCGGTCATCGGGCTTCCTTGCGGAACAATGTACTTGAAGTGGTCGAGCAAGCCGAAAAGTTCCTCTGAACTTAATGGATTGGGGTACTTGGCCTCAATGCGGGCTACCTCATTGGCTATCCGCCAATGCATGTCTTCCGGAGACTTTTCGTAAATATTTCCGAAAGAATCTTTGACTGCATATTTGTTTACCCAAACTCTGGCAGCCAACTCGTCGCCTTGGAAGTATTTTAAAGATTCTCCGTAGGCTTCGTCATAAGAATAATTTTTCTTTTCCACAATGTTGTATCTCTTAGGATTAGTTACAAATAAGTAAAGTTGTAGAAGTTGTACTTATCGTTAACAAATGTATTTGCAAAGCTATGAATGTTTTTCAACTTGGCAAAATTAAAATGAATGTTTTTATTAACCGATATATAGTTTTCTATTGATTGCTATTAATTTATTGGTTTATAATGTTTTAATGATTTGAGTAAACGAATAAGTTTTCCAAAATGGAATTTATTAACAACTTGTTGGGCTGAAAGGTTCTCGGTTTAGTCGAACATAAGGTTACTTTTATCTGCTCGTAGAGATAATAATTGTTCATTTCTTGTTGAAAAGATGTATTTTATTCCGGATATATGATGATAAAAAAAGTGTGAACTCTTGAATGAATTGTTCGTGGATTACATTATCTTTGCAAAAAAAGAAAGAATGGAAAGCTTGAAACAAAGGAGAACAATCCGAAAATACCAGCAGAAGGATATTTCTGCTGATTTGTTAAATGATTTGCTTGAAACCTCTTTCCGGGCTTCTACAGTCGGGAACATGCAGGTTTATAGTGTGATTGTGACGCGTGATGCAGAGCGTAAAGCCAAACTGGCGCCTGCACATTTCAATCAGCCGATGGTTCGGACGGCGCCGGTAGTGCTTACTTTCTGCATAGATTTGCGCCGCTTCAGCAAGTGGTGTGAGCAACGTAAGGCTGAGCCGGGATACAACAACTTTGAGTGGTTTGTGACGGGGGCTGTCGATACCTTGCTAGTGGCACAGACTTTTTGTGTGGCTGCCGAGGAGAAGGGGTTGGGCATTTGCTATCTGGGAACTACCACTTACAACCCTCAGATGATTGTCGAAGCGTTGGAGTTGCCGGAATTGGTGTTTCCCATCACGACAGTCACAGTGGGATGGCCTGCCGAACAGCCGGAACAAGTGGACCGTTTGCCGCTGGAGGCCATTGTACACGAAGAGGTTTATCATGATTATACTCCTCAGGACATTGACCGGTTGTATGCCTATAAAGAATCGCTTCCTGAGAACAAGCAGTTCATCTTGGAGAACAATAAGGAAACGCTGGCGCAGGTCTTTACAGATGTGCGTTATACGAAGAAAGACAGTGAGGCAATGTCGGAGAATCTTTGGAAGATAATGAAAAAGCAGGGATTTTGAAAATTAAGGATTAGGGATAAGGGGTTAAGCTAATGCATACTTAGCTGCATTTAATCCCTTATCCTTTATTCTTATCCTTTTTTCAGTGCGGCTTGAATCTCGTCGATTTCCGCACGGAATGATTTGTCCACCTCTTTCAGTTCTTTGATGGTTTTACATGCATGCAATACGGTGGCATGGTCTTTATGTCCAATTAGCGCACCGATTTTTGCAGTAGAGAAGTCTGTATGGTTTTTGGCTAAATACATGGCTATTTGTCGTGCTTGCACCACTTCCCGCTTTCTGGATTTTGTGTGGATGGTGGCAGTTTCCAATCCGAAGTGCTTGCATACGGTGTTGATGATTTCATCGACAGTCACTGCCTTGCTTTCGCTGTTCACTACCTTGCGGACGATACGTTGCGTCAGTTCCAGGTCTATTTCTTTATTGTATATGGTGGAATGCGCCATAATGGAAATGACGATGCCCTCCAGGTCACGTACACTGTCGCCCACGTTCTCTGCAATATAGTCAATCACTTCCTGGGGGAACTGCAGGCCGTCACGGTGTATCTTGTTGCGCAGAATGTTCTTGCGGAGTTCTACGGTAGGTTTCTCCAGCTCAGCCACCATTCCCCATTTAAAACGTGTAATCAGACGCTCTTCCATGCCCTGCAGCAATACCGGTGCACGGTCGGAAGTGAGGATGAGCTGCTTGCCGTTCTGATGCAGATGGTTGAAGATATGGAAGAATGTATTCTGCGTTTTGGTCACGCCGGCAAATTCCTGAATATCATCAATGATTAGAATATCAATGGTCTGGTAGAAGTTGATGAAGTCGTTAGTCGTATTGTTACGTACGGAATCGGTGTATTGCACTTGGAATAGGTGTGCAGATACATACAATACCCTTTTCTCCGGGTATAGTTCCTTGATTTTGGTTCCGATAGCATTGGCAAGATGGGTTTTGCCTACACCTGATGCTCCGTATAGGAACAGCGGATTGAAGATTGTTTTAGCCGGATTGAGAGCGACAGCTTCTGCAACGCTGCGCGACAGCTTGTTGCTGTAACCTTCGATGAAGGTTTCAAAGTTGTATTCTGGATTAAGGTGCGGGTCAAGTTCGGGGACGGGAATCTGCGGAATCCTTTTGTCCATCACTTGTTTTTGCGGTATGATGGTACGCTGTGTAGACTCCAGGTCGACGGTTTTCCGCGAGCTCTTGTCCACCATTACGTTATACATCAATTTAGTTCCCTCACCAATGACCTTATAGAGAGTCTTGCGCAACAAATCAACAAATTTGTCCTCCAAAAACTCATAGAAGAACTGGCTGGGCACTTGTACGACCAGCGTTTTGTCTTCATATTTTAAAGGTATGATGGGAAGAAACCATGTTTTGTATGTCTGCTCCGGAACATTGTCTCTGATGATTTCAAGACAGCGGTTCCACAGCCCGACATGATCTATTTCACTCATAACGGCTATAAATACATTTATTAATTAAGCATAACTTCTACGATTGCAAAATTGGCAATCTTATTCGAGAAAAACAAATCCTTTTTTTCTTGCGTTTTTAGGGAAAGTAATAAGCTCTTTACTTTCAGCTACTTATCGGTTACTATGAGTATACTCCTTATATAAGGTGTGTTGCATTTATCTAATACTTTGTCATATAGTGGTTTATGTAGCTTTGCGTCTCTTGTTTTCTTTCTGTGCCCAGAGCAGGAAAAAGCCCTTTTTCGCTCCTTGTATAGAGCAAATGAGGGCTTTCCTTTTAATTCCTTTATAGACTTATTATTTAGACAAAATCTATATAACGTCCATCTTTTACTTATCTTTCTTGCCGAATAGGGAGAAATGGACGTATCGTTTCGGATGCGATTTCAAGTCTTCCAATAAACTTGCTGCGTTGGCAGTGGTGGCGTTCAGATTATTATATAGAGAAGGGTCGTTTAGCAAAAGTCCGACGGTATTGTCTTTCTGGTTCAATTTGTCTGTAATCATTTTTACATTGTTCAAAGTTGCGTCTACCTTTTGCATGGCGGCAGCATAATCTATCTCCTTTAAGTTGTTGGAAATGAGTGCAAAGTTGTCTCCAATGGTATTGAGCTTGCCGGTCAGTTGTGGAATATCATCCTTCATTAGAGTTTGCAACTGGCGGCTTGTGACGGCCATACTTGCTGTTAAATCTTGTACGTTATGCAAGGTTGCAGGGATGGCGGGGTCGGCTAGTATGACATTTAAGGATGCGAGGATGGAATCCAGCTTGGGCAGCATCTTCTCTACTTGCGGCATCATGGTGGCAACTTTTTCCATCATTCCGTTGTTCAGCACGCCGGGGATTGTGTCTCCAATCTGGTATTTCTCCCGTGGGTTATTGGCAAGCAGCAGGTTCATCTTTACGCCGCCAAGCATTTCGGCTGCCAGTTCTGCCGTACTTCCTTTGGGAATGCGCAGCTCTGGGTCAACATCTATTTCGGCAACGACTTTGCCCGGTTGGGTATAGTCGTAGTACAAGTCGCGGACAATACCCACGCGGAAGCCGTCGGCAAAGACCGGGCTGGATTTTGTCAGCCCATTGACATTCTGGAATTTCACGTAGAAATAGCTGGAGGGCTTGAACATATTTATCCCTTTCAGGTAGTTGATGCCGTATACCAATATGCAAAGTGCAGCTATGCCTGCTATTCCTATTCTAACTTCTTTTGTAATATACTTCATGATGTATCTTTTGTTATTTATTTCTGTTCTTTTTAAATTCGCTGATGGCTGTGTTGACGTTTATCTTTTCTCCATTCTTGAACGCAATGATGAATGCGTCCTTGAATTTGTCCGTAATGCTACGTTTGCTGCGCAGCACCTTGTTGTAATCGGGTGATGCGCCGTACGTATATTTGTAGATTCCGCCTTCTTTATAATAATCCACGTCTTTCAGTCCTTTCAGTCTTTTGTCATTCTTGGCCAGAGGACGTGAAGAAGTGAGTATCTGTATCTTAAACACGATGCCGCTCTGTTCTGTTTGGGAAACGGCTGCATTTTCTGACCTTTGCGGGCGTTGGGCAGCTTGGTTACTCTCCGCTTGAGGTGCATTTTTCTTTTCCGGTGTCGCTGTAGCTGCGTTGCCTTCTTCTTGAACGGGCTCGGGTACATCCTCCGGAAGAATGGTATTGCTGCTTCCGTTCAACCGGATTTCCTGCTCGCGCTTATAGGTGAGGAAAGCGCGGAAGATACCGTTGGCAAGTGAGGTGGTTCCTGCTTCAGTGTTCAGGTACCGTTCCTCTTCCGGTGTGGAGATGAATCCGAGTTCCACCAGTATGCTTGGCATGGCACTGGCCTTCAATACCAGAAAACCTGCCTGGTGCACGCCCCGATCTGTACGTTTGCAGGTTTGGCGGAAATGCTTTTGTACGAGGGAGGCGAGGTGCACACTCTGTGACATGTATTTGTCTTGCATGAATTCGAAGATGATGTAGGACTCTGCCGAGTTGGGATTGAAGCCGGCATACCGCGTCTTGTAGTCGCTTTCGTAGAGGATAACGGCATTTTCGCGCTTGGCTACTTCCAGATTGGCATCCGATTTTGCCAGACCCAGTGTCCAGGTGGAGGCTCCTTTGGCCGTCCGGTTTTTGGCCAGGGCATTGGTATGTATGGAGATGAACAAATCAGCTTTGGCGTTATTGGCAATTTCAGCGCGCCGGTCCAGGGGGATGAATATGTCCCGGTCCCGCGTATAGATAACTTTTACATCAGGGCAGTTCTTCTTGATTTGTTTGCCAAGTTTGAGTGCTACATTCAGGTTGATATTCTTCTCTTTGGAAATTTTTCCCACTGCACCCGGGTCGTGTCCACCGTGTCCGGGGTCTATAACGACAACAAAGTCTTTCGCTTCAGCGCTGCCACTGCAAAAGGGGGAGATAAGCAGCCCTAAGCATATACTTATATATAATATGTATCGTCTGTATAGTTTCATATAATTGTAGCAAAGACAATGCTTCCTTTTCGCTTGGCAAATGTAGTGGAAATTTATAGAAAACTAATGGATTATGTTCAGTTTTATTGTTCTTCTTCTCATTTTTAGTGTAATTAATGTCTGTGTTTGAGTAATTAGTGGCTCAATGTATTGATAATATGCGTAACTTTGCGGCAGATAATTAAAATAGCAAATCAAGTATGCTGGTTCGTTTTATAAAGAACTGGACGTTGCCTTTGGCAATGCTTGCCGGTACTTTGGGATATTTCTTTTTTGCAGACATTCCTTTTGTGGAGCCTGCCAAACCTTATGTGAATGGGTTAGTGGCTTTCCTGACTCCGCTTTTGATTTTTTCCCAACTTCTGCTCACTTTCTGCAAGGTGGAGGTGCATGAACTGAAACCCAAATCGTGGCATGGATGGTTACTGCTGTTCCAGACGGTTTCTTGCTTGATTGTTGCGGTATTGTTGGTGTGTTGCCCTATGGAGGAGGTCTACCGGGAAGTGTTTGAAGGTGCAATGGTCTGCCTCATTTGTCCCACTGCAACCGCTGCGGCTGTCATTACCGGTAAACTGGGTGGAAGCGCATCCAGCCTGACGACCTATACGTTGTTGTCCAATCTTCTGGCAGCTGTGGCTGTTCCTTTGGTTTTCCCGTTGGTGGAGCCTCATGCTGACATTACTTTTTTTGTTGCATTCCTGAAAATTCTGAGTAAAGTCTTTCCATTGCTGCTTTGTCCTTTCTTGCTGGCATGGTTTCTGCGTGCGTTTGTGCCGAAGGTGCATCATTTTCTGTTGGGTTTCCATGATGCAGCCTTCTATTTGTGGGCGGTAGCTCTTGCCATTGTCTCAGGGCAGACGGTACGTTCATTGGTCAATAGTGATGCACCGGTATTTGTTGAACTGCTGATAGCCCTGGCGGGACTGATAACCTGCTGTATACAATTCTATTTGGGAAAGAGAATCGGCGGTCATTATGGTGAGCGCATCAGTGGAGGGCAGGCGCTGGGGCAAAAGAATACGGTGCTTGCCATCTGGATGGCATATACTTATCTTAATCCGTTATCTTCCGTCGGTCCGGGATCGTATGTGCTGTGGCAGAATATAATCAATAGTTATCAGCTGTGGAAGAAAAGGAAAAATGAGACGGAATAACTGCTGAGTATTTTACATCTTATTTGCTTTATGGACATAGAGGGCGGTTGCAACAATTATCAGTACAAATGCCATAATGAGGAATATTATCCGGATAAGGCGATGTTTTGAAAATAGGTTGGCCATGCAGGCAGAAGCCACGCTGAAACGGGCTATTATAGAATCAATTGTGGCGTTTTCGAAAAAGACTGATGCAATACTCCATAGTGCAATAATGGTTAATATAGCATTGGCTGATAAACAAAGAATTTTATCAAGTGGCATTCTAAATACTTTTCTTGTTCTCATATATAGGACTCTATGTTTAACTCCTTTCATTCCTGCCTTTCGCTGAATCAGCCAAAGGATAGGGCAAAAATAAAAGAGAACTTCCTGACAGAATCAATATTGTCTTGGAATATTGTTAAATGATTGAATTTCTAAACCTATGTTTATTCTTTGCTGTCAAAACTCTGTTTGTGTCTGATGCGGCTCATGTGAATAGGGGTTATTTTCAAGTAAGACGCAATTTCTTTTAGGGGTACCATTTGTAGGATTTCTGGACATTTTTTAAGAAGTTGGAGATAGCGTTCTTCCGATGTAAATCTGAACAAATCCAAGTAACGTGAATACGACTGAAAAAATAATTGTTCGGCTGCAATGCGGGCTATTCGTTGATTTTCTTTGTTCTCTTCAAATTCTTGTAGAAGTAATTCGGAAGAACAGATGTAGATTCTACATGGGGTTATTGCTTGTATATTCAATTCAGATTTTATGTCGTATAAACAATTGGGATAATCAGAGATAAATTCATTGGCAAAAGAAAAACCTACATTATATGTTTTGTTTTCAGTTTGGTTGATGCAGGTATATTTGATTACACCGGATACAATAAACCCGAAGAAAGAACCGACTTCTCCCTCTCGGAGGATAAATTCATTTCTTTTATAATACCGTAGTTCTCCGTTTCTTAAACACAGTTCCCTAAAAAAGTCAGTGTCTATATTGCCCATGTATGAATTAAAATCTGTCATTTACAACACATGTTTTTCGAAAGGTACAAAATTATTATTTTATTCCTGATTTTTTGTCATTGTTGGTAAGTTGGTTGTGGATTCTCTTATTATAATACTTTAAAAATTTAACTTCACCTACGTTTTTTAAAAGCTTTTGGTTTTCAATGAAGTTTTGTCCGTATTTTAGCCAACGTTTGGTAAATCTTTTGAATTTAGTACATGGGAAATCAGAACACTGGAAACAATGTGTTATTCTTTTTTCCAAGCAACATAAATGGAATGTTTTACATTTTTCACAGCGAGAACCATTCTGTTCTGCTCCTTTGCAGGGACTTTTTTCTCTTGTGTATATGGGACAACCACCACAAAAGACACCACAAGCAGGAATACGTCCGTTATACGATTTCATTCAGCCAGCCTTTTCGCCATCCAAAAATTGGTGAGATAAAGTTGGTTGGCTTTGCGTTTCTGTTCCACTTCTACTATATAGCCTCTTTTCTCAAAGAATGGACGGGCTGTCAGGCTTACTTCTGATGTAATTCGCATGATTCCTCTTGCGGTTGCATACCGTTCTATCTCATTTAGAAGTATGGTAGCAATGCCTTTACCTTGAAAATCTTTATGAATAAACATAGAATGCAAATATCCTTGGTGGGTAATGGATGAAAAGCCGACAATCTGTGACTGTTGATTGGTTGCCACAATAAAATAATGTGTCTTAATCATGTCTTTTATGCGGGAGAGGTCGTTTCCACACGATGCCCAATCTGCCACTTCTGCTTCTGAATAGTCACGCTTGTTTATATGGAGGACTGTCTCTTGAAACAAACTCACAAGTTCAAGGGCATCAGACTGTTGGGCAATTCTAATTGTAAAATCTGTATTCATGTTTTTAAGTGCTAAAATGTATGCTTTTAGATGTTCCATGTTCTAACAGAAAGTCTTTCAATGTATTTATTGTGTTTGCAAAGATAATTTTTTCATTTCTAATTTATTGGTTTAGGAAACCAAGTTGTTGATTCTCTGCTTCGAATATAAAAAGTATGCGAATTTTTTATGAAGCATGGGAATCTGCTTTCAATCGCCAGCCAATGGCTGATGAATTTAACCGGGTAGATTTCTTGTCAATCGGTTTCAGACCTGCTTATAAGAACAATTTATAACAAAGTACTCCCAATAAAAGCAAGACTAAAGCACATGCTGCAAGAATCGTCTTTGCCCTGAATAGATGTTCTTTATCTGATAATTCCTTTTCAGTAGTATTTCTTCGGATTTCTTCTATTTCCTCAATGGTTACATCGGCTCTCTCAGGACCTTTCCTTTTTACAAGGTATTTGTAGTGCTCCCGCATCCGTCCTCTGCTCAACTTGCGGAGAGCACGGTTCTCTTTATCCCTTTGTAGCATGTCATTTATGCAGCCTAATGTTCCCATAAGCAGATTTTTATCATGTGTAAGCAAAATGGTTTGCTTGCACGTGTACTAAGATACGGCATTTATGTCGCTTTCGCAAGCGATTTTGTGTTTTTTGATATAAACTGATGTGACGATACGATTTTGGTAGTTATGTTAACTCGTTGTTTGCCAGAGAGTCATTTTGCCAACCCATTGCCATGCTTTTGGCAAACTTTTGCCAACGCGGTGGCAAAGTCTTGCCAATAGGGTGGCAAAATCTTGCCAACTTGTCGGCAAGAAAGACACATACTGTTCCCTATACCTTTATTATAGTGTGATAGCGTGATAAGTGTTTTTCCTTTTTTAAACTTTTGTGTAGAATGATGATGGGCTTCTTTTATTCTGTTTTGTCGGATGGCATCAGAAGCTCTTCTTCATTGTAGCGCGGTCGGTCTTTCACTTCAATGTATATTTTGCCGATGTATTCGCCCACAATTCCCAAGGACACAAGTATCACGCCTCCTACCAACCAGACGGAAATCATCAGTGATGACCATCCGGGAACGGTGTTATGCTGTGTGTAGGAGTGAAGTGTCCATCCGGTGACACATAGTGCCACAAGAATAAAGATGCAGCCTATCCAAAAAATCATACGGACCGGTTTGACGGAAAAAGAAGTGATGCCGTCAATGGCAAAGTTGAGCATCTTCCGGAAAGGGTACTTTGATTCTCCGGCAAAGCGTTTTTCACGGTTGTAATACACGCAGTCCGTCTGGTAGCCGATGAGGGGAACCAGCCCCCGAAGAAAAAGGTTGCGCTCGCGGAAGCGGCATAGGTGTTGTACAGCCCGCTGGCTCATCAGGCGGTAGTCGGCATGGTTGTAGACGGATTTTACCCCCATTGCCTTCATCAGCCGATAAAAGACCAAAGCGGTGTTGCGTTTGAAGAAAGTGTCGGTCTTCCGTTCTTTACGTACGCCATAAACGATGTCATTGCCCGCTTTATAGCTGTTTATCATGTCCGGAATCACCTGGATGTCATCTTGCAAGTCTGCATCAATGGAAATGGCTATCTCGCAACGGTCTTTTACTGCATTGAGTCCTGCCAGCAGGGCATTCTGGTGTCCTACGTTTCCTGCCAGGTTCAGTCCGCAGGCATAGGCCGTATTTTGGTGCAGTTCTTTGATGATAGCCCATGTCTGGTCGGTGCTTCCGTCGTTTACATATAATATATAGCTTTCCGGGGAAATTTGCCGGGCTTGTATCAGCCGGTCGAATAATTGGCTCAATCGTTTATGGGTTTCATGCAGCACTGCCTCTTCTTTGTAGCAAGGTACGACAACGGCGAGTATGGGAGAGTTTTCCATCATAGAACAAATCTTTTTGCAATATTCGTAAGAAATCGGGAGAAAAACAAATTATCACTCTTTTCTTTTGAAAACGAAACGTACGAGTAAGAAGTTGACCGGAATGGCGATGGCGAAAACCGGAATGGGGGCCAGAGGTTTGGGGATGCCCATCCAGAGAGAGAGGTTCAGCAACCCCATGTGTAGCAGATAGCTGCATAAGTGTGCTCCTCCAAATCCGAAGGCTTTTCTCCATGAGGGCTTTCGGCCGAAGGTAAAGTAAGCAGTCAGATAGAAATTGGCGATGAAGCTGAGAGCATATCCCAGTGTATAGGCTATGTTTACATTGATAACCCGTTGTAATACAAAATACAATCCGTAGTGCAGAGCTGTCGCAAAGATGCCCACCATTACGAAGCGTACAAATTCCGGTAGTTGTTTCAGCCGCTTCATCTTAACATTAAATATCTACTCTCTGTTGCCATTATCATTGGGGCGGCAAAGTTAGGCATTGTTTCAGAATTATTTGTAATTTTGCTTTGCGAAATTAAGCTGCATCTCAGCAAATTGCAAATAAATTTGCATCTGCTTTCGGTTTGCGCTATCTTTGCGTCCAGAAAACATAAAAAACAAATAAGGTATGTCGGACAGAAAGAAGGCGTTCTGGTTTATTGCGCTGCTGAGTGTGCTTGTGGTTGTTCCCTTTCTGGGAGAAACCATTTTTTATTCCAAGGGGGAACCGCGGGAGGCGATTGTTGCCCTTTCTATGCTGGAAAGTGGAAACTGGATACTTCCGGTGAACTATGGTACTGATATTGCTTATAAACCCCCTTTCTTCTACTGGTCAATAGCCGCCGTCTCTTCCCTTTTTGGAGAGGTGACGGAGTTTTCTGCCCGTTTCCCGTCTGCATTGGCTTTTTTAGCCATGCAGTTAATGTTCTTTGCCTTTGTGGCAAAACGTAAAAACGTTCAAACGGCGTTTCTGGCCTCTATTCTTCTTTTGTCTTCTTTCGAGGTGCATCGGGCGGCTGTCGCTTGTCGGGTCGATATGGTTCAGGTTGCCTTTATCGTTATTTCCCTTTGTCTGCTGTTCCGCTGGGATGAGAAGGGATGCCGCGGAGTGCCCTGGCTTGCGGTGTTGCTGATGGGATGTGCCACGTTGACCAAAGGGCCGGTAGGCTCCATATTCCCTTGCGCGTGTATCGGTGTGTATCAGTTGTTGCGCGGACGTTCTTTCTGGAAAGCGTTTTTCTCGTTGGTAGGTATCGGCTTGCTTTCTTTTGTTCCTTATTTAGCTTGGGTATACGTAGCTTACAGACAAGGTGGACAACCGTTCCTCGATTTGGTTCTGGAGGAGAATACCGGGCGGTTTATGGGCAAAATGTCCTACGAGTCCCATGAAAATCCTATATGGTATAATTTCCTGACTTTGATTTGGGGATGGATTCCCTGGACGTTGGTTCTGGTAATTTCCTTGTTTGGCTTGAAGTGGAAAAACATGCGTTGTCTGCCGGAAGGGGAGACCCTGCTGTTGCGGTTGAAGAAGGGCTGGACTGCTTTCCGCAACCAGTCTCCGGTACAATTGTTCACGTGGCTGGTCATTCTGATAATCTTTGTCTTCTACTGCATCCCCAAGAGTAAGCGGAGCGTTTATCTGCTTCCCATCTATCCGTTTATGGCAGTGCTGATAGCTGAGTATCTGTTGGCTTTGGTACAAAAGGGGGCACGAGTTTTCAGGATTTGTGCAATCATCTTTGCTTCTTTGGGCTTGTTGCTTACGCTTGTTTTTGTCGTAGTTCGTCTCGGCCTGGTTCCCGACAGCGTTTTTGGAAGCGGACGCCATGCCGCTGAGAATGTAGCCTTTATGCATGCGTTGGAGGATGTGGCTTTGTCTGTTCCCAAGTGGCTCCTGGTAGCGCTTCCCGTAGTAGCCGCTGTCTGCACATTACGCATGGTGATAAAGCGTGCGGATAGCCGGTCATTATTATATGGCATAGCAGGATGTATGCTCTGCCTTTTCGTATCATTGGATTCGGTTTATCAGCCCACGGTGCTGGCTGTGAAATCAGATAAACATTTGGCTGAAAGGGTCAATACGTATGTTCCGGAAGGTGTGGTCTATTCTTACTCGAAAATGAGTTTCTATGGTGTTAACTTCTATCTGAAAGACCGCATGCGGCACATTGAAAAGGAACGTCCGTCCAGCGGGGAGGGCTATTTATTGGTTCCCGTAAAGGAGGAGGAGAATATGTTGGGACAGCTGGAACAGACGTATCATCTGGAAAAGATATTCCGTACAGACAGACGCAGTTGTGATATGCGTAATGAAATCTGCATGTATAAATTTAGGGCGATTGACATTCATAACCCATAATTTATAACTCATAACTCATAACTTAAAATGAATCCGATAGATATCATTAACAAATATTATCCGGAAGAGAATGAGTTGCGGCATATACTGTTGACGCACAGCCGTTCCGTAGCCGACAAGTCGTTATGGATTGCCGACCGCCATCCGGAACTTTCATTGGATAAGGATTTTCTGTACGAGGCTGCCATGCTGCACGATATAGGCATTTTTCTTACAGATGCGGCAGGTATCCATTGTTTTGGCGACAAGCCTTATATCTGTCACGGTTATTTGGGAGCCGACCTGATACGCGGCGAAGGCTATCCCCGCCATGCTTTGGTTTGTGAACGCCATACGGGTGCCGGACTTTCATTGGAGGGAATCATTGCGCAGGATTTGCCCGTACCGCATCGTGAAATGGTTCCGGTCAGCTTGGAAGAACAAGCTATCTGTTTTGCCGATAAGTTTTATTCAAAAACTCATTTGGAAAAGGAGAAAAGTGTAGAAAAAGCCCGAAAAAGTTTGGAACGTTATGGTGAAGAAGGGGTACGGCGCTTTGATAATTGGTGCGAACAGTTCTTGTAGCAATCTAAATTTCTTTAAAAAGGGAGATTATCCGTATAAATTATGTACTTTTGCCCCTCCAAGCGTAAACTATTAGTTAATGACGCCATTGAAAGCAAATACATTCATATCATTCATACTACTATTCGTCTTGCTTCTTCTCTCCGGTGGGGCTGCTTCTCAGCGCCGTAGAGCGAAGGTCGCGCCTCCGAATATTCAGCGGACAGACACGTTGCAGGTAGGGGATAGTTTGCAGATGGGAGACTCCCTGCAAGGGGGAAAGGGGCTTCCTGCCGATTCGTTGCAACAAGATACGGTAGCGGCTGCGCCTCCCAAGAAGGATGCATTGGATGCTCCCGTAGCCTACGAAGCCAATGACTCCATTGTATTTACGCAGAGTGGCTTTGCCCATCTTTACGGCCAGGGAAAGGTGAGTTATCCGGGTGCTGACCTGGAGGCTGATGTCATCTCTATGGATATGGACAACAGTACGGTTTTTGCCCGTGGCGTGGTCGATTCTGTAGGAACAGCCAAGGGAAGACCGGTCTTCAAAGACGGGGACACCTCCTACGAAACCGATACTATCCGTTATAACTTCAAGAGTAAAAGAGGTCTTATCAGCAATGTTGTCAGCCAGCAGGGCGAGGGATACGTGACCGGTAATAATGCCAAGAAAGGGAATAATGATGAACTCTATATGAGGAGCGGTCGTTACACGACTTGTGACCATCATGACCACCCCCATTTTTATATGCAGATGACTTATGCCAAGGTACGTCCGAAAAAGAACGTGGTGACGGGACCTGCCTATCTGGTAGTAGAGGATGTGCCGCTTCCGCTTGCCGTTCCATTTTTCTTTTTCCCGTTTTCTAGCAGTTACCAGTCCGGTTTTCTGATGCCTACCTATATGGATGACTCCAATCGTGGCTTCGGTCTGACGGACGGTGGATATTACTTCGCCATCAGTGACCAAATGGACTTGAAGCTGCGGGCGGATATCTTCACGAAAGGTTCTTGGGCGCTGAATATGGAGTCGAACTATGTGAAGCGTTACAAATATTCCGGTTTGCTGCAGGCAAGCTATCAGGTGACCAAGACCGGTGACAAAGGCTTGCCCGACTACTCGGTTGCCAAAGACTTCAAGGTGGTGTGGTCTCACCGGCAGGACCCGAAAGCGAGTCCGAATTCTACCTTTTCTGCCAGTGTGAACTTTGCTACCAGTAGTTATGAGCGTACCAATATCGGCAATATGTACAACTCCCAGGCAATGTCGCAGAATACCAAGACTTCCAGTGTCAGCTATTCGCGTAACTTTCCCGACCAGCATCTGAGCATCTCCGCTTCAGGTAATATTGCCCAGACCATGCGCAACTCCTCTATCGCGGTGACTTTACCGGACATGACCATTTCCTTGAGTACCATTTTCCCTTTCAAGCGTAAACATGCAGTGGGAGATGAAAAGTGGTATGAGAAGATTTCCGTTCGCTATACTGGCCGTGTGAAGAACAGTATCAAGACGAAGGACAATCTGTTGTTCAAGAAGAACCTGATACGCGATTGGGAGAACGGTATGCAGCATGAGATTCCGGTAAGTGCCACGTTTACTTTGTTCAAGTACTTCAATGTGACGCCTACCGTAAACTATACGGAGCGTTGGTACACCCGCAAGGTGAAGAAGGACTGGGACGATGAGCAAGGCAAGGAGGTGAATGATACGACCTACGGTTTTCACCGTGTATACGACTACAGTGCCAGTCTGGGTATCAATACCAAAGTTTATGGTATGTACAAGCCATTGTTTATGAAGAAGAAGGAGATACAGATACGTCACGTCATCACTCCCTCCATCAGTTTCAGCGCTGCACCCGATTTCACTTCGTCCCGTTTTGGCTATTATGACTCTTATATAAAAGACCAGAACGGCATTCGCGATACCGTGCAGTATTCCTATTATGCCGGTCAGGTGTTCAGTCCGCCAAGTGGAGGAAAGCAGGGGCTTATCAGTTTCAATATCTCCAATAACCTTGAAATGAAGTTCAAGGATAAGAATGACTCTATCCGCAAGGTGAGCCTGATTGACGATTTGAGTATGGGTATCAGTTACAACACGGCTGCCCAGGTGCGTCCTTGGAGTGACTTGAGCTTTAATCTCCGTCTGAAGTTGAGCAAGAGTTATACGTTGAGTATGAGCTCTACCTTTGCCACTTATGCTTACGAGTTTGATGAGAACGGAAGGGTGGTGCCCGGTAACCGTACGGAATGGTCGTATGGCCGTTTCGGTCGTTGGTCGGGATATGGTACGTCGTTCAGTTGGACCGTGAACAATGATTCGTGGAAGAAAATAAGGAACTTCTTCACCGGTCAGAAGGATGACGAGGAGCAGGGCCAAGACCAGAATGCCTCGACGGAGGAAGACGGTGACATGGAGGGGGAAACTACCGAGGACGGCACTCCGAAGAAGAAGAAGGAAAAGGCTGCTGCCGATGCTGACGGCTATCAGGTATTCAAGATGCCTTGGTCTATCAACTTCAGTACCGGTTTCAATATTACGGAAGACACCAGTAAGCCCATTAATCGTAAGAACATGCGCTATCCGTACAAATTCAGCCTGAATTCCCTTAATATAAACGGTAACGTCAAGCTTACCAATAAATGGGCTGTCAGCTTCAATTCCGGTTATGACTTCAATGCGAAGGAGATAACGCAGACCGCTTTCAACATCACACGTGACCTGCACTGTTTCAGCATGACGGCTGCCATATCACCTTTCGGACGCTGGAAATACTATAACTTTACCATCCGTGCCAATGCAAGTATCCTGCAAGACTTGAAATGGGAACAGAGAAGCCAGACTCAGAGTAATATTCAGTGGTATTGATGTTTACCAAATTATTTCCGTCTCTCCATGTTCCCGCAAATACTCGTTTGTTTTGCTGAAATGCTTGTTCCCGAAGAAGCCGTTATAAGCGGATAGGGGAGATGGATGTGCCGAGGTGAGTACCAGATGTCGGCTACGGTCGATGAATGCCCCTTTACGTTGGGCGTAGGCTCCCCAAAGAATAAATACAAGATGCTCTTTTTCTTCGGCGAGAATGCGGATAGCCGCATCTGTAAATGTTTCCCAACCTCGGTTTTGGTGAGAACCGGCTTGGTGTGCACGTACGGTGAGGGTAGCATTGAGCAGCAATATGCCTTGCTCTGCCCAGCGTGTCAGATTGCCGGTAGTGGGGGCATCAGTGCCAATGTCATTTTTTATTTCCTTGAAAATATTAAGTAAGGAAGGAGGGAAAGGAACACCGTCATTTACGGAGAAACAAAGTCCGTGTGCTTGTCCCGGACCATGATAGGGGTCTTGACCGATTATCACGACTTTTACTTTGTCAAAAGGGCATAGGTTGAATGCATTGAATATCAGCTTTCCCGGAGGATATATTGCATATTTCCCATATTCGTCCCGTACAAAATCAGTCAATGTACGGAAATAATCTTTCTCAAATTCAGGTTGCAGATGTGCTTTCCAGCTTTCTTCTATTTGAACATTCATAATTGGATCTGTTAGTAGTTTCGGATGCTAAAGTACAAAATAAAAAATAAAGTCCAACCTTTTGAGGGGGTGAACTTTATATTATATGACGGGATAAATGTATATCAAATCAAGTGTATATTGTGTTCCTTGCACTCTTTGCGCATATCTTCCGGCCAGATACTGGCTTGTATCTCACCGATATGCGCCTTGCGCAGATAGAACATACAGAGGCGGGACTGCCCTATACCGCCACCGATGGAAAGCGGCAGTGTATCATTCATCAAGCGTTTGTGGAAGTAAAGTTCCAGGCGTTCCTCTTCGCCTTCCTCTTTGAGCTGGCGAAGCAGGGCTTCCTTGTCTACGCGGATACCCATGGAGGAAAGTTCGATGCTGCGTTGCAGGATGTGGTCCCATAGCAGGAGGTCACCGTTCAGTCCGGGGAGGTCGTTCAGCCCTTTGCTGGTATAGTCGTCGTAGTCCGGGGCGCGTCCGTCGTGCTTCTTGCCGTCGCTCAGCTTGCATCCGATACCGATGATGAACACTGCACCGTATTTCTTGCAAATGGCATGTTCGCGGCATTTGGGTTCCAAGTCCGGATACAGTTGGCGCAATTCTTCGGCATGGATAAAGTGAAGTTTCTGGGGCAGGCAAGGCTTGATTTGCGGATACATCTCATATACCATATATTCTGTGCGCACCATAGCTGCATAGATACGGGTTACTATCTCCTTGAGGAATTCCACATTGCGGTCTTCGGCAGTAATGACGCGTTCCCAGTCCCACTGGTCTACATAAAGGGAATGCAGATTGCCCAGTTCTTCATCGGCACGGATGGCATTCATGTCTGTGTAGATGCCATATCCCGGTTCGATATGGTATTCGGCAAGCGTGAGGCGTTTCCATTTGGCGAGGGAGTGCACCACTTCAGCTTTGGCGTCGCCCAAATCTTTGATAGGGAAAGTTACGGCACGTTCCACTCCATTGAGGTCGTCATTGATACCCATTCCTTTCAATACGAACAGTGGAGCTGTCACACGTCGCAGGCGCAGTTCGGAAGAGAGGTTCAATTGGAAGAACTCTTTAATTTGTTTAATCCCTAATTCAGTCTGTTTTAGGTCCAATAAAGGTTTGTAACCTTCAGGTGTTATCAGGTAGCTCATAAATTTATTCAGTATAACTTCTATTAAATTGCTCGGCAAAGATAGGAATAATATTGATACTTGCTTCTGTTTTGTGGGAAAAAAGAACAAAATGTTTGTGTAATTGCGGTTAGTCTTCTCAAAGTAATAATAAAAATATTCCTCGGTTTGATATAAAAAGCGTTTGAATGTTAGGAATCTGCTAATTTTTTTATACTTTTGCATCCACATTTGGCTCCGTAGCTTAGTGAATAGAGCGTCAGATTCCGGTTCTGAAGGTCGTGCGTTTGAATCGCACCGGGGTCACAAAGAAAGGAACTCCCTTTGCATGAATACTTTGCAAAGGGAGTTTCTTTTTATACAATACATCCAGAAAAGTCAACCATACGGTTCTCTTTCTTGTTATAATTTCCATAGAGTTAGAGGTATGAAACAAATAATATTTATTTTTGCAATGTTAATGACTTGTCTGTCCTATGCCGGTAAGCCGGAAGGACGGTCAGAAAGGAGAACAGACATGAAACCAATGAAAGAGATTTATCTGGCAGGAGGATGTTTTTGGGGTACCGAACATTTCCTGAAACAAATAGAAGGTGTGGAGGCTACCCAGGTGGGATATGCCAATGGAAATATAGCCAATCCTACCTATCAGCAGGTATGTACCGGTACCACGGACTTTGCCGAAACCGTAAAAGTACAGTATGATCCCGATGAGGTGGACTTGCCTTTCCTTATCGACCTTTATTTCAAAACGATTGACCCTACCAGCCTCAATAAGCAAGGGGGGGATAGAGGTACACAGTATCGCACGGGTATCTATTATACGGATACCGCCGACCTGCCCGTTATTCGTGAAACCGTTGACCGGCTGGCTGCCAACTACTCCCGTCCGTTGGTTGTAGAGATAGAGCCTTTGAAGAACTTCTATCTCGCCGAAGATTATCATCAAGACTATCTGGACAAAAATCCTGGTGGATATTGCCACATTAACCCCACCTTGTTCGACCTGGCACGTAAAGCGAAGATGAAGAAAGAAGGAGATGGCGAGTATTTAAACCTGGAAAAGTAACGGACAATGGATATACTGTTAATAAGTAATGAAGATACGTGCCGCAGCCGTATCGCGCAGGAACTCCTGCATGCATTTGGCAGGGGAATGAATATCTCTACGGCAGGAATTATGGAGGGGAACTGCGTTCCCGATGCCGTGTGCAATGTGATGGAACAGAATGGTTTCAGCGTGTCTCGCAAGAAACCGTCTGGTGTCGGGACCTATACGCACCGGTCGTGGGACTACGTGATTACCCTATGTAAAGAAGCCGGAGAAGAACTGAAGTTTATCACTCTGGATGCCAAGCAGCAGGTGCATTTTGATTTTGAAGATCCCTTTAAAAATCGTTTTCAAAATGAAAGTGAGCAGGAGAAACAAGTTGCCTCACTCTATGAAACCATGTACCGGCGGCTGTATGAATTTTACCGCGATGAACTGAGTGAGCAGCTGTTGCCTCGTTGTACGTGCGGTGCAAACACCTATTGCCGTTGTGAATAGTGAAATATGTGTTTTTTTTGAAGCAATCTCTTGACTCGTCCCTAAGGGCAGGACCTATCTTTGCTTCATAAACAAAATGCGCATGAGTTTATGAAGAATAAAATGAAGTTTAAAATCGGAGAGTTTTCCAAACTTTGCCAAGTGACCGTTAAGACGCTTCGTCATTATGAAGAGATAGGATTGATGATACCCGTTGAAGTGGATGAGTGGACGGGGTATCGCTATTACGACATCAGCCAGCTCCGGTGTATGAGCCGTATTGTTTACCTCAAGCAATTAGGGTTCAGCCTCGAAGAGATATCCGAGTTGTTTGCCGATGGCAAGGAATTTCCGGATGCTGAATTGTTGAAGGTTAAAATAGAACGTTGCAAAAACGAGATTGAACACTTGATATGGCGGCAGACCGAACTTGCCAAATTGGAAAATTTACTCCATAAACAAGAGAATGTTATGGAAAAAGTGTTTAAGAAATCCCTCCCTTCAAGAATTTTTGCTACCCATCGCCGTAAAATAGACTCTTATCAGAAACTGTTCAATCTTTGTCCGAATATTATCGGGCCTGAAATGTACCGTTTGGGTTGTGAATGTCCTGCCCCGGAATATTGTTTCACGGTGGAATATAATGAGGAATATGGGGTTGATATTGATATCGAGTTTTTTGAAGCGGTGGCTGAACGCAAGGAAGATTCGGAACTGATTAAATTCAAGGAACTTCCGGAAGTACCGGTTGCGCTCTGTGTCAACCATTACGGTGCTTATGAGCATATGCCCGAAACTTTCGCCGAGCTTTTTGCGTATGCCGAGGCAAATGGATACGAGGTCATTGACCGTCCCCGGTTTTGCCATATTGACGGCATTTGGAACAAAGAAACGGTGGATGAATGGATGACGGAAATTCAGTTGCCCATCAAACTTTCTTAATCAGCCTTTGATTTTTGCGGAAAGCTTTCAACCGTGAGAATACCTAAAAATAGGGATAGGTAGTCAACTTATTTTCTGCGAACTTTGCAGACTGAAAAAAGAATTGAAATGAGAAGCCTGCATATTCTGTTTATATTGGTAGTTGTCACTTGGCTCGGTTTTCCGCTGAGAGCGCAAGAAGCTATTTCTATCGGGACTCGCCACACTTTGTTTTCGCATGTCTTGAATGAGGCTAGAGAATATTGGGTGTATGTACCTGCAACCCGCCCGGGTGAAAAAGAGGAAAGTTATCCGGTTCTTTATTTGCTGGACGGTGATTCTTTTTTTCATTCGGTGGTAGGTTTTACTCGCTTGTTTTCCACCTCCAAAGTTTCTTCCTTACCGCCCTGTATCGTTGTGGCTGTCCTGAATACAAACAGAACCAGAGACTTTACGCCAACCTGTTCCGCTGCCCGGCGTGACGGAACTGTCCGTCCGGGCGATAAACCGGAAGGGGGTGGGGCAGGACAATTTTGCCGTTTTCTGACGGAGGAGCTACGCCCCGCAGTGGAACAAGACTTGCCGGTGAATGGACAACACTTGTTGGCCGGACATTCTTATGCCGGGTTGTTCACGCTGCATGTTTTGCTGAATTATCCCGGTGCATTTGATACATACATCGCCATAGACCCCAGTTTATGGTGGGATAAAGGATATTTTCAGAAACAGGTAGAACGGCAGGTGGATAAGGTTGACTTTTCAGGAAAGCAACTGTATGTTGCGTTTGCCACTCAGCCGCGTCTTGATAGGAAGCTGATCCACTTTCCCCTGACAGATGATTTTATAGGGAGTGCAGTTCCTCGTATGGAGAAGCGGCATTTGCGGGTGGTATCAAAAAAGTTCCCGGAAGAGACGCATGGAACGGTTGCTCTTCCGGGATTTTATGACGGACTGAAAACGTTGTTCTTCCGTTCTGCGGTTGGAATTTCTCTGCCGAACAAACCTCTCTGAAAAAAACTTTATTTTTCAGTAAGCTGAATGATATGCGCCATTGTACTAAGGGGACTACCTATACCATGGTGAGGTCTGCCGAAATCCTGAAAGCGTCATAGCCTGAGTCGCCTTCCGGCAGGAAGCGCCGAGAAGCGCCGTTTCCTTATAAATCAGTATTTTCAGCTCCGGAGAAGGTTGAGTGTCCTTCTCCGGACACACTGATTAAAAAACTGCAAAAGTGCAGCCGGGGCTTCGTTGACTCCGGGCAATTGGAATAGTAGTACAACCACTGTTGTACAATGAGCGCAGCACCATATGCCCTGCTACCGTACGGAAGTGCATAAAAAAAACAGTTGCCTGGAGAAACCCTCTCCAAGCAACTGTTTTCAGCTTCTTGATACTTTACTTTATAATCTACATATTCTAAATCTTTCTTGTCATCAATCGTCAATGTCAATCACCCTCATTTTAGAGTCAAATGTAATTTCCCAACGATTAGACAACTTTATCTCATACTCATTGTCATCGTACTCAATCTGAAGAATTCTTGCATCCGGATAATTGGTCTTTACATAGTTACGTATCGCTTCCGGTACAATCTGTGCAGGAACTTCACTTTGTCTGCATCGTACCTCCTTCCATTCTCCCGATTTATCAAATTCTACCTTCTCCCCATTCGTGAACACCACATCATAGCTTTTATAAAACATTCCCGACTCCAATTTAGCCATTGCCACCTTATGGTCTTTAAAATAAGTCTTGATAAATGTCTGCGCCTTCGCCGGCAACTGGCTCACCTCTATCGGCTTATCATTATCCGCCATTACCATTGTGTGCACTGCAAACATACAAACCAACATCATAACTAATTTTTTCATACTTCTCTATTTTTAATAATTAATACTTTATTTGTTTTCTGTATTACAAAGATGGGAAGGAAATCTGGAAAGAATTGGGAAAAAAACTCTATTTTTGGAAATGAAAAAAAATCTATTTTTGAAAATGGGTGTTGCGGCTCTTCACCTATGAATTTTTGTTTGCAATGAATATTATTTAAAGACACAATAGACTATTATGGCTATGAAAATATTAAATCAGTTTATCGATGATTTTGTAGGTGTTTTCCAATATCGGTTTATGGATACCTTTCAATATTTTAAAGAAAGGAAGAAAAGTAAATATTTAGGAGATAGATTTGAGGAATGGGTTGTGAAGAACTCCAATATTAGTAAAGATGGTTATTCGGATCTATGTGATAAGAAAATATTTTGGCGGCTTTTAGATTGGAGAGGTGATAAATACATTGAGGGGTATAGGCCTCTGTCTTCATCATCTCCGGATTTGTTGATGGAGTGTGTTACCACAACGAGTACCATTCATGAAGTTGGAGATATTATAGCTGTAGAATGTAAATGGCGAAGTAAGATAGGTTTTTATCTCGATATAAAAGACATTGAAAAGTACGAGGGGTATATGAATTCCAATCTGTTGAACCGTCCGATAAAAAACTTGTTTTATGTTTTTGGCTTTGGATGGTGTGGTGACAGTCCGGAATCTGTTTATGTAGTTCCTGCCAGAGAATTGTATGATTATGATAAAGATACCTGTAGAATAACGTTCCCTATTAAAGAAACCGAGAAGGAGAAAATGGGTAGATTGGAGCGCTTTAAGAAGAAAGACAATAGATGTCTTCTGTATATCAAGTAATGGTATTACTTGGTTATATAAGCTCCAATCAACTGTTATATTGTTTGGGTCGCCGTCAATCTTTGTGGCGAAGGCTATTACTGGCATCTAATGCGGTTTGCAACCTTTCCCAGTCGTCACAAAGCGCCTGCATGGACGGAAACAATAAATCTGCTCCGGCATCCAGTAATACCTGCCTGTCCAGCGGACCGGTATTGACTGCTACAGTGAATATGCCTGCTGCTGTTCCGGCTTGTACTCCGATAGGTGCATTTTCTACAACTATAGCTTCATTGGCTTGTACTCCGGCTTTTTCCAGTCCCATCAAATAAGGCTCAGGATGGGGCTTCCCGTATTTCACATCAAAGGCGGTCACCATGTGGTCGCGCTGAAACATACCGGGGAAGTTGTGGACAAGGCGGTTCAGCAGGGAGTGTTGGCCCGAACCGGTGACAAGTACCGGAATAAGTCCTGCCGCTTTTACCTTTTGCAGTATTTCCCAAGCACCCGGCATACGTTCCGGTTCCGGGTGGGTACTGAATTCGGCGCTTTTCTCTGCATAGATGCTTTCTATCATTTCGGGAGTGGCATCCTTGCCATACTGGCGTTGATAAACGATGTTGATGGTGGAGGCTCCGGTACGTCCCTCGTGCATGTATGCCTCTTCACGGCTCAAGTGCAGGCCATGACGTTCCATTACTTTATGCCAGGCATCGGCATGGTAGGGCATGGAGTTGAACAGTACGCCGTCCATGTCAAAAAGAACTGCTTTCAATTGGATGTTGGGATGCCCGTGCTTTTCCAGATAACGGGCGATAGAGTTTTCGAACACTTGGTAGATTGAGGATTAAAAATTAAGAAATGCGGGGTAAATACATTGAGAGTTGAAAATTGAGAAACGGCTGTACAACAAGCGCAATGAAAAGCCGTTTCCCGATTTTCAACTCTCAATTCTTAATTTATCAGAGTCTTGCCTGGATAGCTTTGGACTCTTCTTCGTAGCCGGGCTTGTTCAGTAATGCAAACATATTCTTCTTGTATGCTTCCACACCCGGTTGGTTGAACGGATTGACTCCCAAAATATAACCGCTGATACCGCAAGCTATTTCAAAGAAGTAGAGCAGACCTCCGATGCTTTCTTCATTCAGTGCAGGGATAACGATGCGCATGTTGGGTACGCCGCCGTCAACGTGGGCAAGCTGTGTTCCCAATTCAGCCATTTTGTTCACTTCGTCTACGTGCTTGCCTGCCAGGAAGTTCAGTCCGTCGAGGTTGGCTTCGTCCGAAGGTACTTGCAGGGAGTGCTGTGTCTTCTCCACGGAGATGACAGTTTCGTAGATGGTACGTTCGCCTTCCTGAATCCATTGTCCCATGGAGTGCAGGTCGGTGGAGAAATCTACGGCAGCAGGGAAGATACCCTTGTTTTCCTTACCTTCGGATTCACCATAAAGCTGCTTCCACCATTCGCTTACGTAGTGCAGTTTGGGATTGTAGTTTACGAGGATTTCAATTTTCTTACCGTTCTTATAGAGTTCGTTACGCGTAGCTGCATAGATGGCAGCAGGATTTTCAGCAAACGGAACATCTTTTCCACAAGTCTTTTCCATGGCAACTGCACCTGCAACCAGTTTCTCGATGTCGAAACCTGCTATTGCGATGGGTAGCAAGCCTACCGGAGTCAGTACAGAGAAACGTCCGCCTACGTTATCGGGGATGATGAAGGATTTGTAGCCTTCGTTGTCGGCCGTTACGCGGGCAGCACCTTTCTTGGCATCGGTGATGGCAACGATAACCTTCTTTGCCATATCCTTGCCGCGTTGGTCTTCGCATTGCTTTTTCAGCAGACGGAACGCCAGGGCTGTTTCAGTAGTGGTACCGGATTTGGAGATGTTGATAACACCGAATTTCTTGTCTTTCAAGTATTCGGTAAGTTCATATAGATAATCTTCACCGATGTTGTGTCCTGCATACAGAATGACCGGAGCCGTTTTCTTGTCTTGCAACCAGGTGAAGCTGTTTGACAAAGCCTCTATCACCGCACGTGCACCGAGGTAACTTCCGCCAATACCGGCAACTACTACTACCTCGCAGTTGTCACGCAACGTCTGTGCGGTAGCCTTTAGGTCAGCCAGGTGCTCTTTAGTGATGGAAGAGGGGAGGTGCAGCCAGCCCAAGAAGTCGTTGCCCTTACCGGTACCATTCTCTAATGCTTCCTGTGCAGCCTTTACCTGGGCTTCATAGGCGAAAACGTTTTCCTTGGAGATGAATCCAAGAGTCTTTTCAATGTTCAAACTAATCATAATATTCTAGGTTTTAAATTCAGTATTTCGTTTTATCTTTTTTCGCGCTTACCGGAATGAATCGGTTAGCAGCTTGATTTCAATCATCGGCGAGATACGCTCATACAGAATGTTGTATACTGCATCTACAATAGGCATGTTGACATGATAATGTTTGTTGATTTCCTTGATGCATTTTGTACCGTAGTATCCCTCAGCAATCATTTCCATTTCAATCTGCGCGCTTTTCACGGAGTATCCTTTGCCTATCATCGTGCCGAATGTGCGGTTACGGCTGAAATTGGAGTATCCCGTCACCAGCAGGTCACCTAAATAAACGGAATCACTTACGTTTCTGTTCAGCGGATGTACCGTTTGCAGGAATCTGTTCATTTCCTGTATGGCATTGGACATGAGCACAGCCTGAAAGTTGTCGCCATATTTCAGACCGCTGCAGATACCGGCTGCAATGGCATATACATTTTTCAGCACCGAACTGTATTCAATGCCGGCAACGTCATTACTGACAGAGGTCTTGATGAATGAACTGGCCAGTTTGCGGGCAATGGTGCAAGCCTTGTCGGTGTCGGGACAAGCAATGGTCAAATAAGAAAGGCGTTCCAGAGCCACTTCTTCCGCATGGCAGGGACCTGCCAATACAGCGATATTCTCAGCCGGGACGCCATATTCCTTAGTGAAATATTCCGAGACAATCAAGTTGTCATCGGGCACAATACCTTTAATGGCAGTGATGATGAATTTATCCTTAATCTTAGTCTTCAGCTTCTTCAAGTGAACCTTCAGGTAAGGGGAAGGTGTGACGAAGATGAGTGTGTCAGATTCTTTTACGACATCATTGATGTTGGAGTTGAAGTTGATACGCTTGGTATCAAACTTGACGCCCGTCAGGTAGGCAGGGTTATGACCAAGCCGTTTAAAGTCGGCAATACGATCATCGCGTCGCATGTACCAATTTATAGACTCCGCTTGTGACAGAACCATTTTTGCAATGGCAGTTGCCCAACTTCCTCCGCCCATGATGGCTATCTTACCGGGTAGTTTCATATCGAAATTAATAATTAAAAATTAAAAATTAAAAGAGGGGAAAGGAGTACCTTCACCCTCCTCTTATCTTTAATCTTGCCTATTTAATTCTTTAATTTTTAATTCTTAATTCTTCCGACCCAGTCAGCAACTTCGTTTACGGTCGGGTTTGCCAGTTCCAATTTATATTTCTTGTTGATACCGCAGATGTCCATGTGGAGCTTTTGCGGATTCACATCTTTCATGTCACTCACCAGGTTGTAGCCCGCCTTCTGGATTACAGCTACCCAATCTTCGGGGATGCCTAGTTCCGTGTATCGTGCAGGAGCATCTTTGGGGATAACCTTTTCCGGACGCATCTGTGGGAAGAAAAGCACTTCCTGGATGAAGGATTCGCCCGTCATCAACATTGTCAGACGGTCGATGCCGATACCGATGCCCGATGTGGGAGGCATACCGTATTGCAATGCCTTCAGGAAGTCCTGGTCGATGAACATCGCTTCGTCGTCTCCCTTTTCGCTCAAGCGAAGCTGGTCTTTGAAGCGTTCTTCCTGGTCTATCGGGTCGTTCAGCTCGCTGTAAGCGTTGGCAAGTTCCTTGCCGTTCACCATCAGTTCGAAGCGTTCGGTCAGTCCCGGCTTGCTGCGGTGCATCTTGGTCAGCGGGCTCATCTCTACGGGATAGTCGGTGATGAAAGTGGGCTGTATGAAAGTTCCTTCGCAGAATTCGCCGAAGATTTCATCAATCAGCTTACCCTTGCCCATGGTGTCGTCAATCTCCATATTCAGTTCCTTGCACACCTGGCGGATTTCGTCCTCGCTCTTTCCTTCGAGGTCGTATCCGGTCTTTTCCTTGATGGCTTCCAGGATGGGCAGACGGCGGTAGGGAGCTTTGAAGCTGATGGTCTTGCCGTCTATCTCGGTTTCTGTACAGCCGTTTACGGCGATACAGATGCGTTCCAGCAATTTCTCCGTAAAGCTCATCATCCAGTTGTAGTCCTTGTACTGCACGTACAGCTCCATACAAGTGAATTCCGGGTTATGGTTCTTGTCCATACCCTCGTTACGGAAGTTCTTGCCTATTTCATATACACCTTCGAATCCGCCCACAATCAGTCGCTTCAAGTAAAGCTCGGTGGCGATACGCAGGTAGAGGTCCATATCCAGAGAGTTATGGTGGGTGATGAACGGACGGGCGCTTGCTCCACCGGGGATGGATTGAAGAATCGGCGTCTCCACTTCCGTGTAGCCGGCTTCATCCAGCACGGCACGCATGGTCTTGATGACGGTGGCACGCTTCAGGAATTTTTCTTTCACGCCGTCGTTTACGATAAGGTCTACATAACGCTGACGGTAGCGCAGTTCGGGGTCCTCGAAAGAGTCGTAAGCCACACCATCCTTATATTTCACGATAGGCAGGGGCTTGATGCTCTTTGCAAGTACGGTCAGCTTCTTGGCATGGATGCTGATTTCGCCCATCTGGGTACGGAATACGAATCCTTCGATACCGATGAAGTCGCCTAAATCGAGCAAACGTTTGAACACGGTGTTGTACATCTCCTTGTCCTCGTCCGGGCAGATGTCATCGCGGGTGATATATACCTGGATGCGTCCTTTGGAGTCCTGCAATTCGATGAAAGATGCTTTACCCATGATACGGCGGCTCATGATACGTCCGGCAACGGACACTTGGCGAGGCTCTGCATCGTCGTTGAATTCAGCTTTAATATCGGTAGAGAAAGCATTTGTTACATACTCTGCTGCGGGATAAGGCTCAATGCCCATCGCGCGAAGTTCATTCATACTGTTGCGACGAATGATTTCTTGTTCACTTAGTTCTAATACGTTCATTTCGCTATATTTCACTCAATTTGGGTACAAAAGTACGAAACATTTTTCAGATAGCGAACCTTTTGACGGAAAATACGTACCTTTGCACCCGGTAAAAAGAAATAGGTATATAGTATGACAGCACAAAAGACACCCACAGCGTTGGGTACGGAGAGCATCGGAAAACTCTTGATGCAGTATGCCGTGCCGGCAATCATTGCCATGACGGCATCTTCTTTATATAATATGGTAGATAGTATTTTCATCGGTCACGGTGTGGGGACCATGGCTCTGTCGGCATTGGCACTGACTTTCCCGTTGATGAACCTCGGGGCTGCTTTCGGTGCATTGGTAGGCGTAGGTGCTGCTACACTGATTTCGGTAAAGCTGGGACAGAAGGATTATGATACGGCGCAACGGGTGCTGGGCAATGTGTTTGTACTGAATATTTTGTTGGGTTTGGCGTTTACCGTTATAGTCTTTCCTTTTCTTAATCCTATCCTTTATTTCTTTGGTGGCAGTGATGAGACGGTGGAATATGCGCGGCAGTTTATGGAGATAATCTTGTTGGGCAACGTTGTTACCCATCTCTATCTGGGTCTGAATGCGGTGCTGCGTGCTTCGGGACATCCCAAGCAGGCGATGTATGCCACTATTGCTACGGTGGCTATCAATACGATATTGGCTCCTATTTTTATATTTATGTTCGACTGGGGGATTCGCGGGGCTGCCATTGCTACGGTGTCTGCGCAGGTCATTGCCTTGCTGTGGCAACTCAAGCAGTTCAATAACGCCAATGAATTGCTGCACTTCCGCCGGGGTATCTTCCGTCTGAAGCGTAAGATTGTATTTGATTCACTGGCTATCGGTATGTCTCCTTTTCTGATGAACCTGGCGGCTTGCCTTATTGTAATCCTTATCAATCAGGGATTGAAGAAGTACGGAGGCGACTTGGCTATCGGTGCCTTTGGTATTGTGAACCGCTTGGTGTTTATCGTAGTTATGATTGTGATGGGATTAAACCAGGGAATGCAGCCCATTGCCGGATATAACTTCGGAGCAAAGTTGTACGACCGGGTGAACAAGGTACTGAAACTGACAATAATCTATGCCACCTGTGTGACAACCTTTGGCTTCTTGGTAGGGATGCTGGCACCTAATCTGGTGGTGGGTATCTTTACATCAGACGCAGAATTGACGGAACTTTCGGCTACGGGATTGCGTATTACGGTGATGTTCTTCCCCATTATCGGTTTCCAGATGGTAACCTCCAATTTCTTCCAAAGTATAGGGATGGCGGGCAAGGCGATATTCCTTTCACTTACGCGGCAGATGCTGATTCTGCTTCCTTGTCTGCTTATTCTGCCGCACTTCTTTGGCGTGGCCGGGGTGTGGTATAGTATGCCGGTATCCGATTTGCTTGCAAGCTTGATAGCACTGGTGATGCTGGTTTATCAATTCCGTAAGTTTAAGACTGCTGCAGCACATTAAAATAAAATTTTTCATATGCTTTCTGTAGATATTCCGTAAGAATATTTATATTTGCTATCTGCAAACTAATAGATTAACAAGCATATGGACAATAATTTTATAGTCAATATAGGCCGTCAGTTGGGTAGTGGTGGACGGGAGATAGGCGAGAAGCTGGCTACCCGTCTGGGAATTGATTTTTATGATAAGGAGCTGATTAGGCTGGCTTCCGAAGAGAGTGGACTATGTTGTGAGTTTTTTGAAAAAGCTGATGAGAAAGCTTCACAAGGCATTATTGGAGGGCTCTTCGGCATGCGTTTCCCTTTTGTCAGTGACGGGGCTATCCCTGCTACGAATTGCCTGAGTAATGATGCTCTGTTCAAAGTGCAAAGTGACGTGATACGCCGATTGGCGGAGGAGAAGTCCTGCGTGTTCGTGGGACGTTGTGCTGATTATATTCTTCGGGATAATCCACGCTGTGTCAATGTTTTCATTTCCTGCTCCAATGAAGAGCGCATCAAACGCCTTTGCCGAATGCATTCCATTTCTGAGCGTGAAGCGGAGGAGATGATGAACAAAGCGGATAAGAAACGCGCCGAATACTATAACTACTACAGCTATAAAAAATGGGGGGCTGCCGAGACATATCATTTGTGTATCGATTCCTCTGTATTGGGAGTTGAGAGAACGACGGATTTCATCGAGGAATTTGTGAAACAGAAACTCAATCTTAGGTGAACTGAGTGCTCGGTATGTCACGATTGGGATTCCTCTTACTGCTGTGGGTGTTCTTTCTGCCGGGTATAAAGGTATACGGAAGTTCCGAGACTTCGGCAAGTGTGGACCGGATGTCTTTCAATGCACACTGGAATACTCCTATCGAATCAATGAACGGTACACTAAACCTGGCGGATGACTATTACCTGACGGACGGTACTCCGGTGACCGACCGTAACTACGGGGAAATGAACAATGGAGTATTGGATGTGACGCGCCCCAATGCCGCCCATTTTGCCAACCGTGACCCACGGCTTTACAGCACTTTGTTTGTACGCGGCATGTCGTGGAACGGCAAGGGCGGGGAAGGCAATTGGTACGGTGGCGCAGCCGCTTCTTTGTCCATGGTCTACGTCATGAAATATTTCGACCCTAAGGACACCGGTAACTCCTGGGACAATGGGCAGGACTTCTACGTGGTACGCTATAATATCAGTATCGGCGATGGTATTCGTCCCAAAGAAACCCGTGCAGGGATGTTTTCGCCGAGCATACATGTTGCCGGTCCTGCGAAACATGTGCTGGTAGAACACAATATTATTCATGCCAATGCAAAGCCGGCTGCTAACGTGGACCGTACGATGATTACTTCCGATTCTTGGGATGGTTTTGCTGATGACACGTTTTTCAAACAGAATACTTTCTATGCTGCCGAGGCAAGCAGATTCTCTATGACAAGCTCTACAAACAATCTGTTTGACGGCAATTGGTACATTGGTACTTACCAGCAATTGCCTGCTGACGAAAAGGCTCATACCGTTTCAGAAACCTATCAGAAGGAGGTGCTGGATGTGGACCGGAATGGGTATGAAGGGGTGCTTATGAACAACCGCATGGTATGCGGGGTGAAAGGCTACTTTGTGGATAAGGAGGCGATAGAATCTTTCTTTGATCGTTGCCGTTGATGGATAATCTTCAAAATAAAGCCTCCAGTCTTTTCAAAACTATAATATGAAAAGACCGGAGGTTTTATTTTAAGGAGGTTATTGCATTTCCTATTACATCATTGTCAGCAATATCATCTGCCCCGCCAAAATACGCAGGAACATAGTCAACGGATATACTGTAGAATAGCCTACTGCCGGAGCGTCATTGCCCGATGTCTGGTTGGCATATGCCAATGCAGGAGGGTCTGTGTTACTACCGGCAATCAGACCCATTAACGTGAAGTAGTTCACCTTGCAGTAGAAGCGGGCAATCATACCGATTATCAACAAAGGAATAACGGTTATCAGGAAACCATATCCCACGTACAGCAATCCGCTGCCTTCTACCACGGTCTGCACAAAATGCTCACCGGCTTCTATGCCGACGCTGGCAAGGAAGAGCACGATACCGATTTCACGCAACATCAAGTTGGCACTCATGGTGGTGTATGTCACAAGATGCATTTTGTGACCGAAACGTCCGATGAGGATGGCCACTACCAGCGGACCACCAGCCAAACCTAACTTAACCGGTGTCGGCATACCCGGGAATGCGATAGGCAGACTACCCAGCAGGATTCCCAAAAAGATTCCCACAAAAATAGTTACGATATTCGGAGTGTCCAAACGTTTCAACTGATTACCCAATACGCCGGCTACACGTTCTACGGCATCCTGCTGGCCGACCACCATTACACGGTCACCTACCTGAAGTACCAGATTGGGATCGGCAAACAAGTCCATACCCGAACGGTTGATACGGGTTACATTTACACCGTACATGCTGCGGAAGTGGAGGCTTCCCAACTTCTTGCCATTGATTTCGGACTTGGTGACGAGGATACGGCGGGAAACCATCGGAGTGTCCTGCTTTTCCCAGTCTACGTGTATTTCTTTTCCGATAAAGGCAGCCACCGCTTCGGCATCTTCTTCGGAACATACGATGAAGAGCTGGTCTCCTACGTGGAATATTGTTTCATGATTGGGGATACTGACGTGCCCCTCGTGGCGTATGCGCGAACATACAAACGGACGTCCCAGGAAATCCTTTATCTGGAGCAGGGTCTTTCCGGAAATTGATTCATTGCGTACTTCGAGGTGAAGCATGTGCGGCTGATGCTTAACATCGGCTTCCTGCGTGTTGAGTTCCTGTTCCTCTTTCTTGAGGTTCACCCGGCAGATATAGCGGATGGCTATGATGGAACCTATGATACCTACCACACCAAGCGGATAGGCGCAGGCATATCCCAATGCAATGGGGTCTCCCGTATAGTTTATCTGGTTCAAGGCTTCTTGTGCGGCACCCAGACCCGGAGTATTGGTTACGGCACCATAGAGAATACCTACTATCATTGGCAGGTCTATCCCTCCGTCAATGAAGTAGATGCTCAATGCTACTGCGATATTCAGCAACACGATACCGACAGCAAGCATGTTCAGCCGCATACCCCCTTTCTTAAAGGAAGAAAAAAAGGAGGGCCCGACTTGCAGACCGATGCAGAATACAAATAAAATCAAACCGAATTCGCGGATAAAATGCAAAATGTGTGTTTCGCCCGTGAAGCCAAAATGGCCCATCAGGATACCGGCAAAGAGGACGAATGTAACCCCCAACGATACCCCGAAAATCTTAATCTTACCCAGCAATACGCCCACAGATATTACGAATGCATACAAACAAACGATGTGAGCGACAGATGAAGGGTCCCATAGCAAGCTTTCTAACCAATTCATAGTACCTTATTAATATGTCGTTTTTTAAAATTTCGCGCAAAAATACTTAATAAAAAGGAGGTGGCAAAGGCTTTGTGGTACTTTTTGCTATATCAACTTTGCAAAAGTAGAGTATGCTTCCGGTGAATACGCTGAATCCGTATGGGCACGGAGTCATCTGTTAGTGCAATTTTCTCTAAAAAAAGATTTTGTTCTAAGTATTTCCTTATATTTGCAAGTCTCTTGATGACAAAAATGAATAGTATTCATCTATTTAAATTTTAAATAAACTATGGCAGACAGTAAAGAAAAACTCTTCTCCGACTTTTCTCCCGTTTCCACTGAGCAGTGGATGGAGAAAGTTACCGCAGACCTGAAAGGGGCGGATTTCGAGAAGAAGCTCGTTTGGAGGACAAACGAAGGATTTAAGGTGAAACCTTTCTACCGTATGGAGGACTTGGAAGGTTTGAAGACAACAGATGCTCTTCCCGGCGAGTTTCCTTATCTCAGAGGTACCAAGAAAGACAACAATGAATGGCTTGTTCGTCAGGAAATCAAAGTGGAATGCCCCAGAGAGGCCAATGCCAAGGCGTTGGATATCTTGAATAAAGGTGTAGATTCACTCTCTTTCCATGTAAAGGCTAAGGAATTGAACGCAGAGTATATTGAAACTTTGTTGAAAGATATCTGCGCGGAATGTGTCGAGTTGAATTTCTCTACCTGCCAGGGGCATGTGGTGGAACTTGCAGAACTTCTTGTCGCTTATTTCCAGAAGAAGGATTATGACTTGACGAAATTGCAGGGCTCCATCAACTATGACTACTTCAACAAAATGCTGGCCAAAGGTAAAGAAAAAGGTGATATGGTGGCAACAGCCAAGGCGCTGCTCGAGGCTACCGCTTCCCTTCCGAAATACCGTGTATTGAATGTGAACGCGTTGACATTAAACAATGCGGGTTCTTATATTTTTCAGGAACTGGGTTATGCTTTGGCTTGGGGTAATGAATATATGAATCAGCTGGTTGATGCCGGTCTGCCGGCTGCAATGGTAGCCAAGAAGATTAAGTTCAATTTCGGTATCAGTTCCAACTACTTCCTTGAAATAGCCAAATTCCGCGCTGCACGTATGCTGTGGGCTAATATTGTGGCTTCTTACAGTCCCGAGTGTCTGCGCGACTGCGACAACAAGGGTAAGGATAACGAATGCCGCTGTGCAGCCAAGATGAAGATTCATGCGGAAACTTCTTCATTCAACTTGACTTTGTTTGATGCACACGTAAACTTGTTGCGTACGCAGACTGAGGCGATGAGTGCCGCCCTTGCCGGCGTTGACTCAATGACGGTTACTCCGTTCGACAAGACTTATGATGCTCCTAACGAATTCTCTGAGCGTATGGCGCGTAACCAACAACTGCTGTTGAAAGAAGAATCGCACTTCGATAAAGTTATTGACCCAGCTGCAGGTTCTTACTATATTGAGAATTTGACCGTCTCTATTGCCAAGCAGGCTTGGGACCTCTTCCTCACTGTAGAAGAAGACGGTGGTTTCTATGCTTCCGTGAAAGCCGGAAAAGTGCAGGCTGCCGTAAACGAAAGCAACAAGGCCCGTCATGCTGCAGTCGCCAAGCGTAAGGAAGTGTTGCTGGGTACCAACCAGTTCCCCAACTTTAATGAAAAGGCGGGAGATAAGAAACCGGTTGAGGCTACTTGCTGTTGCGGCGGCGGACATACCTGCGAAAAAGATGTTCCGACACTGAACTTTGACCGTGCTGCCAGTGAATTTGAAGCGTTGCGTCTCGAAACAGAGGCTTCCGGCAAACGCCCGAAAGCGTTTATGCTGACTATCGGTAATCTGGCCATGCGCCAGGCACGTGCACAGTACTCTTGCAACTTTCTGGCTTGTGCCGGATACGAAGTTGTGGATAACCTCGGTTTCCCCACCGTAGAAGAAGGTATAGAAGCAGCTATGGCTGCCAAGGCCGACATCGTGGTATTGTGTTCAAGTGATGATGAATATGCAGAATATGCTGTTCCTGCCTTCAAGGCTCTGAATGGCCGTGCCATGTTTATCGTAGCCGGTGCTCCTGCTTGCATGGACGACTTGAAGGCTGCCGGTATCGAGAACTTTATCCATGTCCGTGTCAACGTATTAGAGACATTAAAAGAATTCAACGCCAAACTTTTGAAGTAAGCAACTTCAATCGTAAATCGTAAATCGTCAAATCGTAAATAACATGATGCGAAAAGATTTTAAAAACTTAGATATATATGCCGCTTTTCAGCCCGTCAATGGTGCTGAGTGGCAAAAGGCTAACGGCATCCATGCTGATTGGAAAACGCCGGAACGCATTGAGGTGAAGCCTGTTTATACAAAAGAAGACCTTGAGGGAATGGAACACTTGGGCTATGCTGCCGGGCTTCCTCCTTATCTGCGTGGTCCGTACTCGGTGATGTATACGTTGCGTCCTTGGACCATCCGCCAGTATGCAGGCTTTTCCACAGCGGAAGAATCAAATGCCTTTTACCGTCGTAATTTGGCTTCCGGACAGAAAGGTTTGTCCGTAGCTTTCGACTTGGCCACTCACCGTGGCTACGACCCCGACCACGAACGTGTAGTGGGTGACGTTGGTAAGGCAGGTGTATCTATCTGTTCCTTGGAGAATATGAAGGTGTTGTTCGATGGAATTCCTTTGAACAAGATGTCCGTCTCTATGACTATGAACGGTGCCGTACTTCCTGTTATGGCATTCTACATCAACGCAGGTCTGGAGCAGGGTGCCAAGTTGGAAGAAATGGCTGGTACTATCCAGAACGATATCTTGAAGGAATTCATGGTGCGTAATACCTATATCTACCCGCCTGCATTCTCTATGAAGATTATCTCTGACATCTTTGAATATACTTCCCAGAAAATGCCTAAGTTCAACTCTATCTCCATCTCCGGCTACCACATGCAGGAAGCGGGTGCTACGGCAGACATCGAGTTGGCTTACACCCTGGCAGACGGTTTGGAATATCTGCGTGCCGGAACGGCTGCGGGTATTGACATCGATGCTTTCGCACCGCGTCTCTCTTTCTTCTGGGCCATCGGAACGAACCACTTTATGGAAATTGCCAAAATGCGTGCCGCACGTATGTTGTGGGCAAAGATTGTGAAGCAGTTCAACCCGAAGAATCCGAAGTCGCTGGCTTTGCGTACGCACTCCCAGACTTCCGGCTGGTCGCTGACAGAGCAAGACCCGTTCAACAATGTGGGCCGCACTTGTATCGAGGCGATGGCTGCTGCATTGGGACATACCCAGTCACTGCATACCAATGCTCTTGACGAGGCTATTGCCTTGCCGACGGATTTCTCTGCACGTATTGCACGTAATACGCAGATTTATATTCAGGAAGAAACTTACATTTGCAAGAATGTAGACCCATGGGGTGGCTCTTATTATGTGGAAAGTTTGACTAATGAGTTGGCTCACAAGGCTTGGGAATTGATTCAGGAAGTAGAGAAGCTGGGCGGTATGGCAAAAGCCATCGAAACCGGTATCCCCAAGATGCGTATCGAAGAGGCTGCTGCGCGTACACAAGCCCGTATCGATAGCGGTTCGCAGACCATTGTCGGTGTGAACAAGTATCGTCTGGAGAAAGAAGCTCCGATTGATATTCTTGAAATCGACAATACGGCTGTCCGTCAGGAACAGATTGAGAACCTGAAGCGTCTGAAGGAAGGACGTAACCAGGCGGAAGTGGACAAGGCATTGGAGGCTATTACTGAATGTGTAAAGACCGGTAAGGGAAACTTGCTGGAACTGGCAGTCGAGGCAGCCCGTGTCCGTGCCACTTTGGGGGAAATCTCTTATGCTTGCGAAAAGATTGTAGGACGTTATAAAGCAGTAATTAGAACTATATCAGGCGTGTATTCATCAGAAAGTAAGAATGACAGCGACTTCCACCGTGCTTGTGAATTGGCGGAGAAGTTTGCGAAGAAAGAGGGACGTCAGCCTCGTATCATGGTAGCCAAGATGGGCCAGGACGGTCACGATCGCGGTGCCAAGGTTGTTGCAACCGGATATGCCGACTGTGGCTTCGATGTGGATATGGGACCCTTGTTCCAGACACCGGCCGAGGCTGCCCGCGAAGCGGTTGAGAACGACGTTCATGTAGTGGGGGTTTCTTCATTGGCTGCCGGACACAAGACATTGGTTCCGCAGATTATCGAAGAGCTCAAGAAGTTGGGACGTGAGGATATCGTAGTGATTGCCGGTGGTGTAATTCCCGCACAAGACTATGACTTCCTTTACAAGGCAGGTGTAGCTGCCATCTTTGGCCCCGGTACTCCGGTTGCCAAGGCTGCTTGCCAGATATTGGAAATCTTGTTGGATGAAGAATAATCCGACACGTTAAATGTTAAAAGAGGGACGGTATGTGTTTACATATCCGTCCCTTTTTCTTAATCTGTGTTATAGAACATACTTTTTTAGTTGGATAATTTGCAGATTTATCAGAAGTCCGTATCTTTGCAATGTGTTTTTCATAGTATTAGATTTAAGGTTAACAAAGGTTGGAGTACAGCGGTACTCCTTTTTTTATGTCCGTACGTCAGCTTTGGGGGAGAAAAATCACCTGGTCTATGTTATCGTTTCTTGCTTATCGTTTCGTTCTTGCCCCCTTTTTATTACCTTTGTCCCGCTAAAAGAATAACGAATGATAGTTTGTATTGCCGAAAAGCCCTCTGTGGCGCGTGACATAGCCGATGTATTGGGAGCGAAAGAAAAGAAGGACGGATACATCGAAGGAAACGGATACCAGGTGACCTGGACATTCGGCCATCTTTGTACGCTGAAGGAGCCGCATGAATATACCCCTAACTGGAAGTCATGGAGTTTGGGAAGCCTCCCCATGATACCTCCCCGTTTCGGCATTAAGCTGATTAGCAATCCCACATACGAGCGCCAGTTCCATACGATAGAGAACCTCATGCAACATGCCGATATGATTATAAACTGCGGTGATGCCGGGCAGGAAGGAGAATTGATACAGCGCTGGGTGATGCAGAAAGCCGGGGCACGTTGCCCGGTGAAACGTCTTTGGATATCTTCATTGACAGAGGAAGCCATCCGTGAGGGCTTTGCCAAGCTGCGCGATGCGTCGGATTTCCAGCCTTTGTACGAGGCAGGCTTGTCGCGTGCCATTGGCGACTGGCTGCTCGGGATGAATGCCACCCGCCTCTACACCATGAAGTATGGGCAGAACCGGCAGGTACTTTCTATCGGCCGTGTGCAAACGCCGACACTGGCGCTGATTGTAAACCGTCAGTTGGAAATACAGAATTTTGTTCCCAAGCAATACTGGGAGCTGAAGACCGTCTATCGAGATACCACTTTCTCCACCATCCTCCGGAAAAGTGAGGAGGAACTGGTATTGGAAGCCGAGAAGCAGAAAGAGGCTATAGCTGCCGGGAAGAAACCTAAAAAAGAAGAAGAGAATCGGGGTATCGACCCCATTACCGACCGCGAACGTGGGCTTGTTTTATTGGACCAGATTAAGAATTCTCTTTTTACCGTGACGGATGTCACCAAGAAAGAGGGGAGGGAGGCGCCACTCCGCTTGTTTGACTTGACTTCTTTGCAAGTGGAATGTAACAAGAAGTTTGCCTATTCCGCTGATGAGACGCTGAAAATCATCCAGTCTTTGTATGAGAAGAAAGTGGCTACCTATCCACGTGTAGACACTACCTATTTGAGTGATGACATCTATCCCAAATGCCCCGGCATCTTGAAAGGTCTGCGTGATTACGAGACATTTACAGCCCCTTTGACAGGAACTGCATTGTTGAAGTCCAAAAAGGTTTTCGATAACTCGAAGGTAACAGACCACCACGCCATTATTCCTACCGGCCAGCATCCGCAGAATCTGACGGATATGGAGCGTCGCGTATTCGATTTGATAGCACGCCGTTTCATTGCTGTATTCTATCCCGATTGTAAGTTTGCCACTACCACCGTATTGGGCGAGGTAGAGAGCATAGAGTTCAAGGCCACCGGCAAGCAGATTCTGGAACCGGGTTGGCGTATTATCTTCGGCACCCCCTCGGCACAATCGCAGGAGGAGAAAGAGGAGAAGGGAGAAGAGGAGAATGTGCTTCCGGCTTTTGTGAAAGGAGAAAGCGGACCGCACGTCCCCGATTTGTATGAGAAGTGGACGCAGCCGCCCCGGCCTTATACGGAAGCCACCCTGCTGCGTGCTATGGAAACGGCGGGCAAGCTGGTGGATAACGACGAACTGCGTGATGCGCTGAAGGAAAACGGTATCGGTCGTCCATCTACCCGTGCAGCCATCATCGAGACGCTGTTCAAGCGAAACTATATCCGCAAGGAAAAGAAGAACCTGATAGCCACCCCTACCGGTGTGGAGCTGATACAGATTATCCATGAGGAGCTGTTGAAGTCGGCGGAACTGACCGGTATCTGGGAGAAAAAGCTACGTGAGATAGAAAGGCGGACATATAATGCCGGACAATTCTTGGAAGAATTGAAGCAGATGGTATCGGAAGTCGTGATGAGTGTACTTTCTGATAACAGCAACCGCCACATCACCATCCAAGCGCCTGCTCCCGAAAAGGGCAGTAAGGTTTCTGCCAAGACAGAGGCTGCCGATAAGCCGAAAAAGGAGCCGAAGAAAAGAACACCGAGAAAGTCTGCCGCCGCAGGTAAAAAGACGGAGCAGGCTTCGGGCGCTGTGGCAGCTTCAAGTACGGAGGCTTCCGTACAAGCTGACGATTTCGTCGGTCAGCCTTGTCCGCTTTGCGGAAAAGGTACCGTTATCAAGGGGAAAACGGCTTACGGTTGTTCCGAATGGAAATCCGGATGCACATTCCGTAAGCCGTTTGAATAAGGGTAATCACATTAAATAATTCTCTCCGCCATGTATTTCCAGAGGGGAGCAGCCATCAGCGCCTGGCGGATGCTTCCTTGCTGCAGCAATTCCTTGACCTCCTGCAAGGAAAGCAGGTGTACGGTCAGGTTTTCCGTATCTTCCAACTGTTGCTCGGAGATTTTCTCCACGTCCGTAGTCAGGAAACAGTAGGTAATGTTGGTGTGGGTACTTGGATTGGGAGAGATTTGCATGAACTCTTTCCATACTCCGTTTCCATAGCCGGTTTCTTCCAAAAGTTCCCGTTGTGCGGAAACCATCGGAGAGCCGTCCTCTTCTTCGCATACCCCTGCACAGAGCTCATAGGACGTTTCTTGTATGCCATGCCGGTATTGGCGGATAAAGACAAATTGTCCATCACGGGTGATGGCAATGGTATTCACCCAGTTTGGATATTCCAATATATAATAGGAGGGGATGTGGTTGCCGTTGGGTAGCACTACATGGTCCTTACGCACAGTGAGCCACGGAGCCCGATGCAGGTATTCGCTGGATAAGACGGTCCAGGTGTCTTTTGATTTTTCCATAATGGTAAAATTGACTATATTTTAAACAGCATCCCTCCGATATTATCTGTCGTGGCTCCCGTCACCGAGGCGAGGCATCCGGGTGTGTCCACCATATAGAGGGCACCCAGGAAAGCAAAGATTAGGGCTTCCTTGTATTCTATGATTTGCCGGCTGGGAATCACGATTTCACACGGACACAAGGCGTCGATACGTTCTATGAGGAACTTGTTGAATGCACCTCCACCGGTAATCAGCAGTTTTCCGTTACCATCGGGCAAGGGGCGGGCGGTGATGATGCGTGATATTTGCCAGGCGGCATGCTCGTAAAAGGTACGTAGCATATTCTCCATACTCAAGCCATAACGCTCGAGCATGGGATATACCAGCGTTTCCACCCACTCCCGTCCCAATGACTTCGGTCCGGACTGATGGTAGAAATCCATTCCGTTCAGTTCGTCCAGCAGTTCTTGGCAGATGTTGCCTTGCCGTGCTATCTCGCCGTCACGGTCAAATTCCAATCCTATTTGCCGGCAGTAATGGTTGATGACGTAATTCACCGGACTGATGTCAAAAGCGATGCGCCGCCCGTCCTGCTCGAATGAGATGTTGGAGAAACCGCCGATATTCAAACAGAAGTCGTAGTCGGCAAAAAGCAACCGGTCGCCAATAGGTACGAGTGGAGCGCCCTGCCCACCCAGCATGATGTCCAGCCGCCGGAAATCCGAAACGGTAGGTATACGGGTTTCAGCGGCAATGGCGGCTCCGTCACCTATTTGGTACATGATTCTCTTTTGAGGCTCATGGAAGATGGTATGCCCGTGGGAGGCGATAATATCGGGGTGGACTCCAAATTCTTGCATGAACTCGTTGACACGTTCACCGAGAAACTTTCCATAGGAGCTGTGGAAAGTGATGAACTCCAAAGCACTCATTGTCTGTGCACCGGTACCCAATATCTGCTTCATGGCGTCGGGGTAGCTATAGCCTTTTGCACAGTCTATGTGGAAAGACCATTTTCCGGCTTGCTGCCGGAAAGTGCAACAACATACGTCCAGCCCGTCAAGGGAAGTGCCGGACATCAGGCCGATGGCTTGAATTTGGAAGTCTTTCATCCTGATTTTCTTGTTTTATTTATAATTGAGGTAGAATTCGACAACAGCTTCTATTCCTTTACGGAAGATGTCCAACGGTATATTCTCATTAGGTGAGTGGATGGCGTTGGATTCGAGCCCGAAGCCCATCAGAACGGTTTTGATGCCCAGTACTTGCTCGAAAGTGGAGATGATGGGGATACTTCCACCCCGACGCACTGCCAGCGGTTTCTTTCCAAAAGCTTTTTCAAAACCTTTTTCGGCGGCTTGGTAGGCGGGTAGGGTGATGGGACATACATATCCTTGGCCTCCATGCATCGGAGTGACTTTTACCTGTACTGAATCCGGCGCTATGTCCAGAATGTAGTCGGCAAAGAGCCGGGATATCTTGTGGTGGTCCTGGTGGGGAACCAACCGGCAGGATACCTTGGCGTATGCCTTGGATGGGAGCACGGTCTTGGACCCTTCACCCGTATATCCGCCCCAGATGCCGCATACGTCGAAAGACGGACGGCAACTGTTACGTTCCAGCGTACTGTAACCTTTCTCTCCGAAAAGTGCTTTTACATGGATAGCCTTTTTGTATTTCTCTTCGTCGAAAGGAATGCGGGCTATCATGTCGCGCTCGGCTTGGGGAACTTCTTCCACATCGTCATAGAAGCCCGGTACGGTGATACGTCCCTCTGCGTCCGTCACTTGGCTGATTATCTGGCAAAGTACATTGATGGGGTTGGCAACAGCACCGCCGAAGTGACCGCTGTGTAGGTCGCGGTTGGGGCCGGTCACTTCTATTTCCCAATAGGCTAGTCCGCGCAGTCCGGTGGTCAGTGAAGGCAGGTCTGCACCAAGCATGCTGGTGTCCGAAACCAGAATGACGTCTGCTTTCAGCAACTCTTTGTGCTCCTGGCAGAAGCTTTCTAAGCTGGGCGAACCGATTTCTTCTTCTCCTTCGAAGATGAATTTTACGTTGGTTTGCAGCAGTTCGTTGCGTACGAGGTATTCAAACGCTTTCACTTGTATGAAAGATTGCCCTTTGTCATCATCAGCACCACGTGCCCAGATATGTCCGTCGCGTATTTCCGGCTCAAAGGGGTCGCTTTTCCAAAGTTCGAGAGGTTCGGCTGGCATCACGTCGTAGTGGGCATATACCAATACGGTCTTGGCGTCCGGGTCTACGATTTTCTGTCCAAAAACAATCGGGTTACCTTTGGAGGGCATTACGAGGGCTTCATCCGCTCCGGCTTCGAGCAGCAACTGTGCCCAGCGTTCGGCGCAGGCAAGCATATCGTCGTGATGCTCGGGTTTGGCACTGATGCTTGGAATGCGAATGAGGCTGAACAAGTCTTCCAGCATTTTAGGCTCGTTCTCGGTGATGTATTTCTTTATTTCCATGGGTGAATATTATAGTTGTGTTGTTCTGTCAATCAGGTAATAATCCAACAATGTCATTGCTGTCATTGCTTCCACGATGGGTACTGCGCGTGGCAATACACACGGGTCATGGCGTCCTCGGGCTTTCAGGGTGGTGTCTACACCGTCAATGTTCACGGTGTGTTGCTCCATCAGTACGGTTGCCACGGGTTTGAAGGCTACACGGAAATAGATGTCTTGCCCGTTACTGATTCCACCTTGTATACCGCCCGAATGATTGGTGCGGGTCTCGATACGTCCGTTATTGTTGTAGAACACATCATTCTGCTCCGAGCCTTTCTGCTTTAATCCCTTGAAACCGTCTCCATACTCGAATGCTTTTGCTGCATTGATGCTGAGCATGGCTGCTCCAAGTGCTGCATGGAGCTTGCCGAATACGGGTTGTCCCAGTCCGATGGGGCATCCTTTGACGACACAAGTCACCACTCCTCCGATGGTATCTCCTTCTCCCTTTATCTTGAAGATGAGTTCTTCCATTTCTTTTGCCTTCGCCGGGTCGGGGCAGCGGACCGGATTGGTCTCTATCAGGTCGAGGTCGTATGCGGTATAATTTTCTTCAAGGCGGATAGGACCTACTTGTGAAGTGTACGCCGTGATGTGTATACCCAGCTGCTTCAGCGCCAATTTGGCCAGGGCACCCGCTACTACACGCGAGATTGTTTCACGGGCTGATGAACGTCCGCCTCCGCGGTGGTCGCGGATGCCATATTTCACTTTATAAGTATAGTCGGCATGTGACGGTCGGTAGACTTCTTTCAGATTATTGTAATCGTCAGAATGTTGGTTTTGGTTCCATACAATGAATCCTATGGGGCAGCCTGTGGATTTTCCTTCGAAGATGCCGGAGAGGAACTCCACTTTATCACCTTCTTTCCGGGCGGTAGTGATACGTGACTGTCCGGGGCGGCGTCGGTCGAGCTCTGCCTGGACGAAATCCATATCAATGACTATTCCTGCAGGGAATCCGTCTATCACTCCTCCCACGCCCTTACCGTGCGATTCCCCAAAACTGGTAAGACGGAGAATATTTCCAAATGAGTTGAACATATCAAATGCTTTAAAGGTTTATATATGAGGTTAATGTGCCAATACGCTTTATAAGAAATGCTTTTGACTTTATAAAGATAACAACTTTTTTTCATAAAACGTTTAAGGAAATAAGATAAAAAGTCTTTTCCGCATAAAGTTGCCTGCCTTTGCCAGAGTTTGGCCAATGGCTTGTTCTTTATAAAAATGGCTTACTCTTTATGAAATCTGCATCCGAATTTCACTCGTAATGATGAAAAAAGGAACATTTATTTTTTAGAAAAGACCTTGTACTGTAACCTTAAAAAGTGTTACTTTGCACCTTTGATTTAAAATGGGAAATTAATAGCTCCCTTGGGACGCTTTTTATTAACTAAACAAGTACTCAAAAAAGTATGAAAAAGAATTTATTTTATTTATTTGCATTGATCTGTTCAATGAGTTTATTCACGGCTTGTAGTGATGATGACGATGACAAGGTAGTATGTCCTGTGCCGCAAACAGAGTTTACAGTTGCAACAGGTTTGAACTTGACTTATAACGGTGGATCAATGTTGGGAAAGAAAGTAACTTTTACTCCGGATGCTTCTGATGCAACCAAGGCTACTTTGGTATTGGCTGGCAATTTGGATCTTTCCGGTATTCTTACACGTGAAGCGGCTTCCGGTTCTTTTGGTGCAGGCGTATTCCCTGGTTCTCCGGTTGTAACCCTTCCGGTTACTTTGAATATACAAGGTGATGAATGTTCGTTTTCCGGCACAAGTGAGACCGATTATTGTACTTTTGACTATGCAGGAAAGGTTACTGCTTCTTCCTTGAAATTAGATTTAACTAATGTCGCATTGAAAAATTCCGCTTTATCCGGAACGACTTGGGTTCCTACACCCCTTAATTCTGATTATACGGAAGAACCGATTCATTTGATTTGGGAATCCAATAAGAATGTAGAGGTAATGCCTGGCTGGGAGCTACCGATTCAAACAATTTTGACGTTAGCTCTTCGTATGCCTTTAATTGACGCAGGTGGTGATGATAAAGTGAATGTAGAGGATATGTTGTGTAGTGTGTTGCATGATATTACTTTGGGTGTTGACGGTAATATTTCAGCTTCTTATGTTGATGCCGCTCAGGGAGGTACCTCTGTTGTTAAGACTCCTGCGAATGTTGCACAATATGTAGTTCTCAGTGATACCCAAATGAAGGTATATTTGAATCTGGATGCCATCATTGCCAATGTAAAACGTCTGGGCAGTTCTACCAAGGCTATAGATATGAGTGAAATTTTATCTCAGGCTGTTACGTCTTTGCTTCCTTTGGTAACTGACGGTGTGCCTTTGACTTACGAAAAGAACGAAGGTAAATTAAAGGTTTATTTGAATACGGATTTGTTATTGCCTTTGATGAAAAATATAGTTGCTCCTTTATTCTCGGATGAGGAGTTTGTAAATATGCTTATCGAAGCAATGAAAGCTGATCCTGATTTTGGAAGTATGGCCGGTATGGCAGAAGGTATGTTGAAGGGTTTACCTGAAATAATTAATGAAACAACTCGTTTGGAAGTTGGTTTGAACTTGACTGCCGCTAAATAACTTTTTTTTCGATATGGAATTTTCCCTCCTTTGTCTCCTGATTTTCAGGTTATAGAGGAGGGATTTTTGTTTGTTTTTTCCTACATTTGCATGATAAATAATCAAATTGTAGAAATGATATGACAGAAACGGAAAGACGACAGATTATTGCTTTGGTTAAATCTGAAGTAATTCCTGCCATTGGTTGTACAGAACCTATAGCTGTGGCATTGTGTGTAGCAAAGGCTGCGGAAGTGCTGAATAAGCGTCCCGAAAAGATAACTGTATTGCTGAGTGCCAATATTCTGAAAAATGCAATGGGAGTGGGTATTCCAGGTACGGGGATGATTGGATTACCGATTGCTGTGGCGCTTGGCGCCTTAATAGGTAAGTCGGCATATCAATTGGAGGTTTTGAAAGAAAGTACTCCTGATGCAGTGGAGGCAGGAAAGCGTTTCATAGAAGAAAAGCGTATTCATATATCTTTAAAAAACGATATGGAAGAGAAGCTTTATATAGAAGTATGTTGTGAAGCTGATACGAACAAGGCAACAGCTATTATTGCCGGTGGGCATACTTGCTTTACTTATATAACGCGCAACGGTGACATCTTATTGGACAAACAAATTGCCTCTTGTATCGAAGAGGAGGATGTATTGGACTTGACTTTACGCAAAGTGTATGACTTCGCCATGACAACCCCATTAGACGACATCCGTTTTATTCTTGATACGGCACGACTGAACAAGACTGCCGCCGAACGTTCCTTCGAAGGTGAATATGGTCATGGACTGGGTAAAATCCTACGTGGCACTTACGAACACCGGATTATGGGCGACAGTGTCTTCTCTCATATCCTTTCTTACACTTCGGGAGCATGTGATGCCCGTATGGCCGGTGCCATGATTCCGGTGATGAGCAATTCCGGCAGTGGCAATCAAGGGATATCCGCTACCCTTCCCGTGCTGGTTTATGCTGAAGAAAACGGGAAATCGGAAGAAGAATTGATCCGTGCCTTGATGTTGAGCCATTTAACAGTAATCTATATCAAGCAGAGTTTGGGACGCTTATCCGCCTTATGCGGTTGTGTGGTTGCTGCCACGGGTTCCAGTTGCGGTATAACCTGGCTAATGGGAGGAACTTATGAACAAGTGGCATATGCTGTGCAGAACATGATTGCCAATCTTACCGGAATGATTTGTGATGGTGCCAAACCCAGTTGTGCATTGAAAGTAACTACCGGAGTTTCAACCGCAGTGCTTTCAGCCATCATGGCCATGGAAAACCGTTGTGTAACTTCCGTAGAAGGTATTATTGATGAGGATGTGGATCAAAGTATCCGTAATCTGACAAAAATCGGTTCTAAAGGAATGAATGAAACGGATAAATTGGTATTGGAGATAATGACAAGTAAATAATATAGAAATTAAAAATTAAAGAATTAAAAATTAAAGAATTACCATGCGGCATGCTTAATACTGTGTAGTCTGATTCTTTAATTTTTAATTCTTTAGTGGCAGCATCCGCCTCCACATTCATGGTCGCCGCATCCGTCGCCACAGTCACCACAACCGCAGCTGCCGCAACCGCCACCCATCATACGGGCAACTTCAGCAAGCTCTTCGTTCGTAGCCGGACGGCTTTCCACCACTTCTCCGGTAAAGTTCAAATCACAACCTGCGAGTGGATGATTCATGTCCATTACAACTACGTCTTCCTTTACTTCTACTACACTTCCATTGATGCGTTGACCTTCAGAAGTCATCAAGGGGATGACGGCGCCTTCCACTACACGGTCGCTGTCGAATTCTCCTTCTATCATGAAGATTTCTTTGGGGAGGTCAATAACATGGTCGTCGTCATATTCACCATAAGCTTCTGATGCCGGAATGGTAAAGTCGAATTTATCGCCTATCTGCAAGTCTTTTATCTGGGCTTCAAAGGGTTCGAGTGTCATTCCCAGACCTGAGATAAACTGAAAAGGATGCTCTACGGGTGCTTCTTCTTCGAAATCTTTTTCTCCGTTTTCGATTGAGTACAGCTTATATGCTACGGTGATGTACTTGTTTTCTACTGTTTCCATTAATTTTCTATCTTTATTTAATTAGTAAATACTTTTTTTTGAGTATTTGAAGAGACAAAGATAGCAAACATCCTCCAATGTTACGCATTGGGGATGGGGATAAAGCAGATAAG
>NZ_QTMH01000021.1:0-77302 GCF_003603065.1 Bacteroides sp. AF20-13LB | reverse complement strand
GTTTTAAGGGGGCAGAATCGCTTGGTTTTAGGGGGCAGCTTACACTGGATTTTCCAGCACTTGCCAATGATAGGCGGAACATTGGGAACGATAATAACAGAATGTCGCTTAGCCTTTATTTCGGAGTAGGTTGCACCCAATCCGGTTAATGTCTTACAAAGGATAGTGTTTGTTTCTATCTGTGGCAGGACTTCTGTCAAGTACTGGATTTTACCAGCTATTTTATATATAGGTATATATTCCTTTTTCATTTATGTGGATTTAAAAAGGAGAGAGGAAATTTGCACTTCCTCTGCTCCGTTTAGATTTAACGAATTAACCCTTTCTCTTGCAAGTACGAAACAATGTCCTCGTCTCGGTTTATAAAGAAGAAGATGTTGCCGAATTTGAAGTTGGCTACTGCTGTTAGCTGCCCTCTACGGTCTCTGAACTCGGGTGTAAACTGAATGTTTACAGCCTTACTTTCCACAAACAGTTTGAGCATATTCTTTCGATACTCGTTACCATTAGTTTGGTCTGACTTCTGAACTTCGGACGGTTCTACTCCAAAATCCTCACTCTTGCCAGTAGAAAGGTATGTCATAAGCCAGTTTGCAGATTCATCGTTCAACTGATACGCGAAGCGTTTCACGTATGTACTTTCGACCTTTATCACTTCGTAACCGTCCTCGTCAATGTCGAAGAAGATGTTCAATCTGTCAAAACGTGACATCATGGACTTCAATTCTGCATGCGCGGCCACATTGTTATATGGTTCGCGGTTGCTTGCAGTAATAATATTCTCAAAATCGAATTGAATCATATTCCGTTGCTATCTACAAATTTCTCAAAAGCTTTCATATCTACTTTATATCTTTCCTCGCTCACAAGTAAATTTTGTAGCACATGAAGATTTATTTTATGTTGTTTAAGCTTCATCAATGAATCACAAATGTCATAAAGAATGGATAAAGCTTCCTCTCCTGAATTAAGATAACTTGCATTACGGCTAAAATAGCTATGCTCTACACGTTGAGAAATAACGACTTTACCATTCTCTTCTTCAAACAAATCCTCTGGTTTAAAGCCGTAAGATACCAACAATTCGTAAACACGAAGAAGTCTCTTTCGAAGATGTGCTACTCTAATAGATTTTGACCTAACTTCTTTGAGGCAATTATCATAATCGGGATTTTCTAAATCAAATATACCTATTTGTCTTTTTTCAAATATTCTATTTAACACATTTTTTTCAGAAAGGATTTCCTTGCATATACCTCTGGGATTTTTTAACAATTCATTTAAAGTAATCTTTTCATATCCCATTCCTCTGATTTTTTTCAGAATATAGTTTAAATCTTCTGATGCCTTTTGGATGGTTAACATCCATTCATTGAACTCTTGCAAATCGAATTCAGTTAATATCAAATCTGACATAGTTATAAAATTTTAAATTAATAAAATATTGTTCCTTTGCAAAAAAATAGAGGCCTCTTATTTTCTTGATTATGGCGCAAAGGTAGAGGAAGTAAATGGAGCTAAATGGAACTAAAAGGTGGGAAAAAATCGATAGAAAATTCCAAAAAGTTAAGCCTATGTTATTTGATTATGTATTTATTGTACTTTTTCATTTCCTTTCTGACGAATGTTTGCTTCTCTTTATTAGAGTATTCAATATTAAAGTCTTTATCAAGCACTCCTAATATTCCTGCAATATCATATAGGAACGCATATTGTTCATTGGTAAATAGGAAATCCCCTCTCTTAAAAATACCAGCAAATTGAAACTCTGTACCTAATGTATATAGTAATGTACCCACATAGTGAGAGTCTATTCTTTTTTGCAAGGTTGATTCTATGGCAAGAATTGTTTTAACTCCTTTCAAAGTAAATCCAATCGGTTGTACAGTTTTCCCATGTTCGTTCTTTGCATAATATGGAGTAACACCGTCCTTGAACTTATATCCAAAGTAGAGGCGAATATCAATATCATCTTCCTTTTCAAACGCAACAATTCGCTTATAGTTTTTACTGGCATTATATTCAAATAGAAGAATTTTGGTATCGTTATTATCAATCGGAGATTTTATTTCTTCATTCCAAAGAAGTTCCGCATACAAGAACTTATAAAACTGCATCATTTTCTCAGGTGGATATATTGTAGCCAATTCCTTGTTGAAAGTATCGAATAGTAACCGGGTAGTTTCTCCGTATGGAAAATCAAATTGGGTCTTCCCATTATATTTGATTTGGATAGAATCATGTTTTTGGATGCCGTATAAGAGTTTAACAAGTCTCGCCAAGTCAATAACTTTAGAGCTTTGGTATCTTCTGATGCGTTTAATGGTAGTTGTTATAATATCTAAAAGAGTTTCTTGGTATTCTGTTTGTGAGAAAAGTTGGGACAGTTCTTTATATCTCGTAGAACATTGAATAAATTGTGGTAATGCACTCTTTGCTTGTACGAGGTCATATCCATTGATTATGTTAGAATTGTTGGTGCTCATCTTTTTAACTTTGGATTTGAAAGCAAAATTAAAAAAATAATCTCCACCTGCATTGCTACAAATGGAGATTTATTCATTACAGCAAATTCTTCATTGCTTCATCTACTTGCTCGTTGTCGAAGCTATCCAAATATATTTGAGTAGTCGCCAAGTCTGAATGACCCAATGCTTCACTTATCAATGCAATGTTTACTCCCGATTTCTTAAGAACACTCGCGAATGAATGGCGAGCGACATAGGTTGTTAAGTTGGCTTCAACTCCAAGCTGTGCGGCAAGTAGTTTTAGATTCTTATTGACCTTTCCTAATATCTTATGTATTCTGTTCTGCTTTTGTAGGGCGGTCTTGTGTATCTTGCTATCCAAAATAGGAAAAAGATAGCCTTTACTCTCTTTTGAGTATTTTTCAATTATTAGCATGGCCTCTTGTGGTATTCCTATTTTAATCAGTTTCTTTGTTTTTTGACGAATATAGTGTAATCTGCCATTCTGAATATTCTCGTTTGTTAGATTAGCTATATCAGTGAAATTGATTCCACCGCATAGATAACTGAACACGAATATGTCTTTGCTCAACTCCATGTACTGCTGTTTTCCAATAGGCTGCACCTCTGTTGTGAATTTCAGCACGTCTGTTTTGGCAATGGCTCTCTTTTGAGTTGTGGTATCGAACTTGTTGACTTTGTACTCATCAAACGGATAATCGGACTTCCGGGCGCACTTAGCTTTGATAGCTTTATTATATGTACTCCGGAGCGTGCGAAACATTAGGCTTATGGTAGTTTCTTTGTTGTCTTTGGAACGTAGCCATTTCTCATATTTGTTAAGCCAAGAAGTATCTATATCACTGAAAGGTATATCTATTTTGCCTTTCGTGAACACTTTAAGCGAGTTGAAAGAACTTTTATAGATAAGACGGTTGCCGCATTTATCCTCACGTGTGTATTGCTCTATCAATTCGTGGTAGAATTCACTAACGGTTTTCAGTTCAAACTTGGTATGCTCATTATTGAGTAGGGTAGTAGTGGTATATTCTTTCTGTTCGATATTCAACTCTAACATTCGCTGTTGAAGTTCCCGTTGCTTATCCAAGATAATCTTTTGGATATATTCTTTGTTAGGGCAGTTCGGTTTAGGCTTGTTTCGTGTAAAGTCCCAATATTTAGGATTGACGGATATGCCTAAACTCTGCATAGTCCGTTTGCCGCTTTTGGCTACTCTTACCATTAAGGGGGATTCTCCATTTGCTAAAGTTTTCCACTTGTAGCACACTACGTTGATTACTGCACTCATAAAATTTTTGGTTGACTTCTTGGTTGACTTCAACCGCATAGTTTCGTGCAGATTCAGCATTCTCTAAAAACAAAAATCAGATAGAAATCTTGCGATAACTATCTGATTTTCAGAAGAGCGGAAGACGGGGCTCAAACCCGCGACCCTCAGCTTGGAAGGCTAATGCTCTATCAACTGAGCTACTTCCGCAATTTTTTGTGGGCAAAGATGGATTCGAACCACCGAAGGCGTAAGCCAGCAGATTTACAGTCTGCCCCATTTGGCCACTCTGGTATTTGCCCTTTTGCACTTAAGATTCTATCTCAATTCTCTCATTGAGTAGCTTTGTTTCTCAATTGCGGTGCAAAGATACGACTATTTTTGTAAACTCCAAGCAAAATCTATCATTTTTATTGCAGTAATTGCACATTCGTCTCCTTTATTACCCAGCTTGCCACCGGCGCGGTCTTCTGCTTGCTCCATAGTATTGGTAGTAATTAATCCGTAAATTACTGGTACATCGCCACTTGCGTTTAATTGGGTAATTCCTTGGGTAGCACCCATGCAAACATAGTCAAAATGTGGAGTATCTCCTCTGACTACACAACCAATTGCAATAACTGCATCGACTTCGCTGTATTCGATAAGTTGGTTGGCGCCGAAAGTCAGTTCAAAACTGCCGGGTACTGTTTTTACCAGAATATTTTCATCTTTGGCTCCATGTTTTTTTAAGGTGTCTATGGCACCTTTTAGGAGAGCACCGGTAATATTATAATTCCACTCAGATACAACGATGCCGAACTTCATTTTTTCCGCGCTGGGTACAGAACTGAAATCGTAGTCTGAAAGATTGTGATAAGCTGTTGCCATAAATAAGGAATTAAGAATTAAAAATTAATAATTGAAAATTAAAGGGAGAGGGGAGATAAAAGAGGCACGGACTACATGGATTCACGGCTATTGTGTCTTTCCGTGTTTTCCGTGTAATCCGTGCCTGAGATGTCTTTATAATAAGGTATATTACTTCTTCAACAGTTTGGCTTGTTCGATATACTTGTCGATATCCATTGCCTGGTATGAACGGAAGTATTTATCCTTGATAGTGGTATACGCCTGAATTGCATCGTCATACTTACCTTGCTTTACCAGGATTTCTCCGGCTTGCAGCAGGTAGATGGGGCTGAGGGAGTTGTTGTCGGCTGCGTTGGCGGCTTTCAGCAGCATGGAAGCGGCTTTGTCCAGTTGGCCGAGCTGCGCATAGCAGTTACCCATAGCACCTTTCATGGCAGGAGCTACCATTTGGTCGTCTCCGTCAAAGCTGTCCAATGCTTTCACTGCTTCGTCATATTTGCCGAGGTGTGCATAGCAGAGACCCATATAAGCTTTTGCAAGATTGGCTGCTTTTGTGCCGCTGTATTCGTCTGCCACTTTTACAAATCCGGCAAAACCGATGCTATCACCGTTCAGTGCTTGTGCATAAGCGTCTGCTTCGAAGTATTCTTGTCCTTTGAATAAGGCAGCTTGTGCTTTTTCTTCACGGGGGTCTGCATAAAGGTTCTTGTACATCACTACACCGGCAATGATGATGATTACTGCTACTACAGCGCCGATGATTGCTTTTTTGTTCTTAATGAAAAAGGCCTCCGATTGTGTCAGTGCATCCTCCACGTTTAAGGCTTCATTCGTCTTTTTTTGTTCTGCCATTTTTATATAATCTTTTTGTTATTATTCTTATTTATCTATTTCGACCCGCAAAAGTAAGTTTTTTATAGCTATCAACGAAATTTAGCGGCATCTTTTTTTGTTTTGTATCAGAAAACACCGAAATTATTTCTACTTTTCAATAAGCCGGGCTTCACCTCTATATTAAAAATAAGCAGGCTTATTTTGTACTGCTTTCGGTTTTGCATTATCTTTGTAACCGAACTCATCGTTACTATAATGATACTGAAACGTATATCTATACTCAATTATAAGAACTTGGAGCAGGTGGAGCTTTCATTCTCGCCCAAGTTGAACTGCTTTTTCGGACAGAACGGCATGGGGAAAACGAACCTGCTGGATGCGGTGTATTTCTTGTCTTTCTGTAAAAGTGCCGGTAATCCCATTGATTCCCAGAATATCCGCCATGATGCCGACTTCTTTGTTATTCAAGGGTTTTATGAGGCTGCCGATGGGACTCCTGAGGAAATCTACTGTGGTATGAAGAGGCGCCAGAAGAAACAGTTTAAGCGAAACAAGAAGGAGTATACGCGTTTGTCGGATCATATCGGCTTCCTGCCTTTGGTCATGGTCTCGCCTGCCGATTCGGAGTTGATAGCAGGAGGCAGTGATGAACGCCGACGTTTTATGGATGTGGTTATCTCGCAGTACGACAAAGAGTATCTGGATGCTTTGATACGGTACAATAAAGCTTTGGTGCAGCGGAATACCTTACTGAAGAGTGAACAGCCGGTGGAGGAAGAGCTCTTTCTGGTTTGGGAGGAGATGATGGCGCAAGCCGGCGAAGTGGTGTTCCGCAAACGTGAGGCCTTTATCCGTGAGTTTATTCCTATTTTCCAGTCTTTCTATTCATTCATTTCGCAAGATAGGGAGAAGGTGGGATTAAGCTATGATTCCCATGCCCGCGATGCCTCTTTGCTGGAAGTGCTGAAGGAAAGCCGTGTACGCGACCAGATTATGGGCTATTCATTGCGCGGTGTGCACAAGGACGAGCTGAATATGCTTTTGGGAGATTTCCCCATCAAGCGTGAAGGGTCGCAGGGACAGAACAAGACTTATCTGGTAGCGTTGAAGCTGGCACAGTTTGATTTCCTGAAACGTACCGGGACCACTGTTCCCTTGTTGTTGCTGGACGATATCTTTGACAAGCTGGATGCTTCGCGTGTGGAGCAAATCATCAAGTTGGTGGCAGGCGACAGTTTTGGACAGATTTTTATAACCGATACCAACCGCGAACACCTGGACCGTATTCTGCATAAAGTGGGCAGTGATTATAAGATGTTCCGTGTGGAGCAGGGAACGGTTGCCGAAATGAAGGAGGAAGAGGCATGAAGCGCAATAATGCCGAACAGATAGGTGAACTTATCCGTCATTACCTCAGGCAGGAAAGTCTGGAGTCTCCGCTGAATGAACGGCGGCTTATCAGTGCGTGGCCCGAAGTGCTGGGGCCTACCATTGCCTCCTACACCCGTGAACTTTATATAAAGAACCAGGTGCTTTATGTGCATCTCACTTCTGCTGCTTTGCGCCAGGAACTGATGATGGGGCGTGAGTTGCTGGTGCGCAACTTGAACCGTCATGTGGGGGCTCAGGTCATCACGAATATCATATTCAGATGAGCATCCTCAGCTCATCTATTCTTTCAATCTTCAGTTCCTTCAATTCCCGGACTGCCCGGTCATAATACATCGGAGTTTCCAAATCCTTGTTGTCATGCGCATCCAGTCCGATGATAGCTGTACAGCCTTCATTGGCAGCGATTCGCCAGAACTCCGGGCACGGGTAGGTGGATAAGCCGTGCGCTTCATTGTAGGCTACATAGCCTATATTGTATTCCAACGGGACATTCAGGCGTGCAGCAGTACGGCAGATGTGCCGGCTGATGGTAGTGCAATGGTGGTCGAACTTCGGATAGGAGCGCATGAACAAGTCCGGATGGGCAAGGCAGGAGAATAATCCGCTTTCCATACCTTCGATGGCGCTCTCTTCGTAAAGTTCGAGCATGTCGCGGCTGTCTGTATGATGGCCGAAGTAGGGGAACTTTTCATCGGTGTGGTAGTGATGGTTTCCGAAGATGATATAGTCCAGTTGGTACTTCTTGGTTTGCTCTTTCAGCCAATGGATATATTGGGGGAAGTATTCACATTCAAGTCCTATTCTGATGTCTATCCGGTCGTGGTATTTCTCACGGAGCGTCTTGAGACTCTCCACGTAGCCGGGGAGCTCCTCGGGGAGCATCCGCATGTCGGCTACGTAGTCGGTACGGTATTTCCAGGGAGTATGGTCTGAAAACCCGAGTATCCGGTAACCGCCTTTGATGGCACTGAGCACATAGTCTTCGTCATCTCCGGTGGCATGCATGCAGCGTGTGGTGTGTGTATGATAATTAGTTTTCATTGCGTAATGATTTCATCCATGCGTATATCAAACGGTTCCGCAGGAACTTTTTCTACGAGTTGAAACGGGAAGCAGATGCCGGCTTTGTAGGCTGATGGGATGCGGGGCAGAAGCCGGTCATAGTAACCTTTACCGCGCCCCAGGCGGTTGCCGTTACGGTCGAATGCCACGCCGGGAACCACTATGAAGTCTATGTCTGCATAGTCGGTAAATAGCTCGCCGGTTGGTTCTTCGATGCCGTATGCGCCAGGTTTCAAGTCTTCGGGTCTGGTGTACAGCCGCAGTTCCAGGTCGTCACCTACAACTACCGGAAGCAGTATCCGCTTTTCGCGGCTCCACTTCCGGATAAATTCGTGTGTGTCCACTTCGTCTTTGAGAGAGTGGTAAAGCAGTACGGTGGTTGCCGCCCTGAAAGCAGGATGTGCCTCGAGGGCGGCAAGTATTTCAGCAGACTGACGCGTAGTGGAAGAGCTGTGTCGGGTCTTCAACAAAGCTACCTGCCTGCGCAGTTCTTTTTTCCTTTCCATCATCTTTTGTATCCTCTATGATTGGTGTCGCTTCCGGGGCTTTTGGGAATGCCTCGCCACGTTCCAGAATATCCAATGCCTTCTTGACGGTAGCATCGCTCTGGTTGATGTAGCGGATGTATTGCTCCCTTCCCAGTATGTTATAGATAATGTTGCCGTAAAGACTTCTTTCCAGTAGCTTGTAGGACTTGTGGATAAGCAGGTTGCGCCGCTTTACTCCCTTGGAGTCTGCAAAACGTACAAACTGCTCCACGATACCTTGGTGGCGAAGGTACTTCAACAAATCTTCTTCATTGTCGTATTCACTCAATTTCGCACGGTTGCGGTCGGTATACTGGAAGCTGAATTGCAGAATCAGTCCCTTGTTGCTTACTTCTATCAGGTAAGAAGATACTCCGGTTGTGTCTTGCGGAACGAATACGTCCGGCATAATGCCACCGCCGCCGTATACGGGTCTGCCCAAACCGGTAGAGTAACGCAGGTTTTCGTCCAGTTTGATGCTGTCTTTGGAGAAGAACTCGCCGTGTTCGTAACGGGTAATCCAGTCCATTTCGTATTTGCTGTCCTTGCCGTTCTCGTAGGGGCGCTGGATGCAACGGCCCGATGGGGTGTAATAACGGGCAATGGTCAGGCGGATGGCGGAACCGTCACTGAAGTCGATGGGTTGCTGTACGAGTCCCTTGCCGAAGGAACGGCGTCCTACAATGGTTCCGCGGTCATTGTCCTGAATGGCGCCCGCAAAGATTTCGCTGGCCGAAGCGGAACTCTCGTTTACCAATACCACTAGCGGCAGCTTCTGGCAACTGCCGGTACCGTTGGCATATTCCTCCATGCGGGGATATTTGCGGCCGTGGGTATATACAATCAACTTCCCTTCCGGCAGGAATTCGTTCACCATGCGTGTGGCGGCTTCCATGTATCCTCCGGTATTGTCGCGCAGGTCGATAATCAGGCCTTTGCACTTCTCGTGGCTCAGTTGGGCAATCGCATTCAGCAGCTCCACGTGTGTGGTACGTCCGAATTTGCTGATTTGTATATATCCGTAGTCATCGTCGAGCATATAGGCTGCATCAATGGTGTTTTGTGGGATGTCACCGCGTGTGATGGTGAAGTCGAGCAACTCCTTTTCCGTGGCACGCTTGACGCCTAACTTCACTTGGCTTCCTTTCGGACCTTTCAGGTTGCGCATGGCCTTTTCGTTTGTCAGGCCTTTGCCTGCAAAAAGACTGTCGTTGACCATCACAATGCGGTCGCCTGCCATCAGGCCCACTTTCTCGGACGGTCCACCGGGAATCACGCTGTTTACGTGTATCGTATCTTCTTGAATGGTGAACTGGATGCCTATACCGCTGAAGCTGCCTTCAAGTTCGGAATTAACCTCCTCCAGTTTCTGTGCGGGGATGTAGGTGGAGTGGGGGTCGAGTTCTGCCAATATCTGCGGCATGGCTTTCTCTACCAAATCGGTCATGTTGACGGTATCCACATACTGGTCGTCAATAACACGCAGCAAGGCATTCAGCTTGTTGGACGAGCTATTGATGATTCCCAGTTTATTACCGGCAAAATGCCTGGCATAAAACGTTCCGATAAGGATTCCCGCGACTACGCTGATTGCGATGATGAGCGGCATAAAGCGGGAAGTATTTTTTGTACTCATGATGTTTATTTACTATTAGACTATTTACAATTTACTATTTGGCTGCGCATGCAACTTTCAACTTTCCATTTTCAACTTTTCATTATCCATTGAAATAAACACTACCTCGATGCCTGCCCGTTTCAAAAGTTCGATACCATCTTCCAGGCGGTATTTCTCGGAGTAGACTACCCGTTTGATGCCTGCCTGGATAATCAGTTTGGAGCATTCTATGCAGGGGGAGGCAGTGACGTACATGGTGGCACCGTTACTGCTGTTGTTTGAACGGGCTATTTTGGTAATGGCGTTTGCTTCGGCATGGAGCACGTATGGTTTGGTGACGTTATTCTCATCTTCGCATACATTCTCAAAACCGGAAGGGGTACCGTTGTAGCCGTCAGAGATAATCATCTTGTCTTTTACAATCAGTGCACCGACCTGGCGGCGTTGGCAATACGAATTTTCGGCCCAAATGCTTGCCATACGTATATAACGCCTATCCAATGCTTCTTGTTTGTCTTTTGTAGAATCGTCCATCATATTTATGCTTTATCGTTGCGGGGTGAATCCCATGACTCTGGTTGTCGGTCCGTCTTTAAAATAGAGGGTCAGTGAATTGGCATCCCCTTCATACTTGTACACGTTTTGCAATCCGGAGATGAATGCCTTGGCCAGTGCATCGCTTTCTGCAGCCCCCGTAACCTTCACACTGATGCTGAGCGAGCCTGAAGCTCCGTTGGCTTTCCAAGTGCCGTTGACGCTTGAGTTGATGCCTTGTCCGTTGACGGTGGTGCCCATCAGTTCTCCATCCAGTTCAGTACCTTCAAAATTGAGGGTGAAGGTGTTTTTCTGATTATATAGCTTGTCCAGACTCTTCTTCATCTCTTCCTCATTGTTGTTCCAAAGGTTTGGATAGAATTGGGCATTGCTGCCTTTATTGGTGAGTCGGCTGAGCTTCCATGTCTTCCCGGTGAATATTCCGATAACATCGTCCTCGTTGTCGCAACCGCTTAGCAGGGGGAGCAGCGAAAACATGAGCAACATGCAAAAGATGTTCCTTATAAGTCTCTTCATTTCTTTATTCCATTTCTGATTAATAATGCGTCGATTGTAGGCTCTTGTCCGCGGAAACGTTTATAGAGCGTCATCGGATGCTCCGTTCCACCTTTGGAAAGAATGTTCTCGCGGAAGGAGGCGGCTGTCTCCGGATTGAAGATGCCCGTCTGTTTGAATAGCGAGAAAGCGTCCGCATCCAGTACCTCTGCCCACTTATAACTGTAATATCCGGCAGAATATCCTCCGGCAAAGATATGGGAGAACTGTGTACTCATACAGGCTTCTGCCACAGAAGGCAGAATCTGTGCTTTTTCCCAAGCCTTCTTTTCATAGGCTTTCACGTCACCTTCAAACGGGGTGTTACGTGTGTACCAAGCCATATCGAGCAGGCCGAAGCTAACCTGGCGGAGGCAGGCGTATGCCGCGTTGAAGTTGGAGGAATCCACAATGCGCTGCACCAGTTCGCCCGGTATCAGCTCTCCGGTCTGGTAATGGCGGGCAAACGTATGCAGGAATTCCTTTTCGATGGCGAAGTTCTCCATGAATTGGGAGGGGAGTTCCACAAAGTCCCAATACACGTTGGTCCCGCTCAGGCTCCCGTAGGTGGTATTGGCAAACATACCATGCAGGCTGTGGCCGAATTCGTGCAGGAAGGTTTCTACCTCGCCGAAGGTCAACAAAGCAGGTTTGTCCTGTGTCGGTTTGGTGAAGTTCATCACAATGGATATGTGGGGACGGCTGTTCTCACCGGTCTTTTCGTCAATCCACTGTTCCTTGTAGCTGGTCATCCAGGCTCCCGAGCGCTTGCCTGCTCTGGGGTGGAAGTCGGTATAGAACACGGCAAGGAATTTCCCGTCTTTGTCGAAGACTTCGTAGGCATCCACATCCTTATGATAAACGGGAATATCCGGATTCTTCTTGAAGGTGATGCCATACAGCCTGGTTGCCAGGCCGAATACGCCTTGCTTCACGTTGTTCAGCTCAAAGTAAGGGCGGAGCAGCTCATCGTCGATATTGAACTTCCGGTCTTTCAGTTTATGGGAATAGTACGCCCAGTCCCACGGCATCAGGACGAAGTCTTCTCCTTCCGCTTGGCGTGCCAGGGCTTGCACTTCTGCATATTCTTGTTTGGCGGTAGGCGTGTAAGCCTCCAGCAGTTGGTCCAGCAGCTTATACACGGACTCACTGTTTTGTGCCATGCGCTCCTGGAGGTTGTATTCGGCGAAGTTGTCATAGCCTAGGAGTTGGGCAATCTCCATACGGACATTGGCCAGTTTCTTTACAATTTCCAGGTTATTGCTGGCGTTGTCATGCGTACACTTCGTATTGTAGGCCATATATAGCTCACGGCGCAGGTCACGGCTGTCTGCGTAGGTCAGAAAAGGGCCATAGCTGGGAGCCTGCAGGGTGAATACCCAGCCTTCGACGCCTTTTTCCCCGGCTGTCTCTGCAGCGGCTTCTACCGCGCTCTCGGGCAGCCCGGCCAGTTGTGACTTGTCGGTGATGACAAGCTTGTAGTCGTTCGTTTCTTTCAGGTTGTTTTCGCTGAACTGCAGCGTCAGCAGGCTGAGCTCTTTGCATAAAGCCCGGTATTTCTCCTTATCTTCTCCCAGGAGGTTGGCACCGTTGCGTACAAAGCCGTTATAAATGTCTTCCAGCAGTTTGTGCTGTTCCGGGCTCAATGTTTCTTTGTCTTGCTGTTCGTAAACAGCTTTGATACGTGCAAACAGCTCTTCGTTCAGGCTGATGTTGTTTTCATGCTCGCTCATCATCGGCATGATTTCTTTGGCCAGTTCCTGTAGGTCATCGTCCGTTTCGGCACTGAGCAGATTGCCGAATACAGTGCTGACACGGTGGAGCATCTCACCGGACTTCTCGTAGGCCAACACTGTGTTGGCAAATGTCGGGACTTCCGGATTGCGGATGATGGCCTCTATTTCCGCATTTTGGCGGCGGATGCCTTCGCGGATGGCGGGTACGTAATCTCCGGTCTTAATCTTGTCGAACGGGACAGTGCTGTGCAGCGTGGAGTATGTTTCAAAAAAAGGATTTTGAGACGATATAGTGTTCATAAAGCAAAGCAATATTAGAGTTAGTATAATCTTCATCATGTTTAAAGGGTCTGATAAAAAACGAACTAGCTGCAAAATTGCAAAAAAAATAGGCGACTTCTGCAGAAGTCACCTATTTTTTATTATTTTCTAACTGTATATTAGCAGTTAACTGATGCCATGTGAGCAATCAAGTCAAGAACCTTGTTAGAATAACCGATTTCGTTATCATACCAAGATACAACCTTAACGAAAGTATCAGTCAAAGCGATACCAGCCTTAGCGTCGAAGATAGAAGTGCGAGTGTCACCCAAGAAGTCAGAAGAAACAACTGCATCTTCAGTGTAACCCAGAACACCCTTCAATTCGCCTTCAGAAGCTTCCTTCATGGCAGCGCAGATTTCAGCGTAAGTAGCGGGCTTAGCCAAGTTAACTGTCAAGTCAACTACAGATACGTCCAAAGTCGGAACACGCATAGACATACCAGTCAGTTTGCCGTTCAATGCCGGGATAACTTTACCTACAGCCTTAGCAGCACCGGTAGAAGACGGGATAATGTTGCCGGAAGCAGCACGACCACCTCTCCAGTCTTTCATAGAAGGACCGTCAACTGTCTTCTGAGTAGCAGTTGTAGAGTGAACAGTAGTCATCAAACCGTCAGTGATACCCCATTTGTCGTTCAATACCTTAGCGATAGGAGCCAAGCAGTTGGTAGTACAAGAAGCGTTAGATACGAATTGAGTACCCTTAACGTAAGTCTTTTCGTTAACACCGCAAACGAACATCGGAGTGTCGTCCTTAGAAGGAGCAGACATTACAACATATTTTGCGCCGGCTTCGATGTGAGCTTGAGCTTTGTCTTTGCTCAAGAACAAGCCAGTAGATTCAACAACGTATTCTGCCTCTACTTCGTTCCATTTCAAGTCAGCCGGGTTTCTTTCTGCAGTGATGCGGATAGCCTGACCGTTAACGATCAGCTTGCTGTTTTCAACATCAGCTTCGATAGTACCGTCGAACTGGCCGTGCATAGTGTCATACTTCAGCATGTAAGCCAAGTAATCTACCGGGCAAAGGTCGTTGATACCTACGATCTGAATATCGTTTCTCTTCATTGCAGCGCGGAATACGAAACGTCCGATACGTCCGAATCCATTAATACCTACTTTAATCATTTTGTTTAAACTTTTAAGGGTTTTATAATGTTTAAAAATAAACTTTCGCTTACTAATTGCAATTCTTTCTGATTTGCGGTGCAAAAGTAAGAAAATGTTTTTATATTCGTAACCAAAATCATAATTAAATAATTGAAAAGATGGGAAAAAGTTCATTTTTACAGGAATTTAAGGCTTTTGCCATGAAGGGCAATGTGATAGACATGGCCGTCGGTGTGATTATCGGTGGGGCATTCGGAAAAATCGTCTCCTCCATTGTGGCAGATGTGATTATGCCTCCTATCGGGCTGCTGGTGGGCGGTGTCAACTTTACAGACTTGAAGTGGGTGCTGAAACCTGCCGAAATGGTGGACGGAAAAGAAATTGCTGCCGTGACCCTGAATTACGGTAATTTCTTGCAGGTCACCTTCGACTTCCTGATTATAGCATTCTCTATCTTCATGTTCATAAAGTTGTTGACCAAGCTGACTGAAAAGAAGAAAGAAGAGGCACCTGCCGCTCCTCCGGCTCCCCCTGCCCCGAGCAAGGAAGAGGTGCTGCTGACCGAAATCCGTGATTTGCTGAAAGAAAAGTAATATCGAAGCGGAACTTCATAGGGATGTCAAAACCCTCTTGACGCTTTTTTTAGGCGCGGAATTCTAAGACCTACACAAGTTTTTGCACAGGAAACTTGCGTAGGTCTTAGAATTCCGCGCCTAATATTATAACATGATGAAAGCGTTCATGGCTTTTGATACATTCCCTAATGCATTTAACTCTCCCCGGTACCGCCGGAAACTGTCCCTTTTTATACTAAGCAGTAATCTTACCACAGCCGTGGTAAGAAAATAACATTGCTGTGGTAAGCAAGTTGCATAGCTGTGGTAAGAAAACAGCACGGTTGTAGTAAGAATAGCTTTTAGTATCCTTGTGGATAGTTCTAGCCTGAAATTAAAGCTGTTTTTAGTAAAAAAACGTTTTTCTGTCACATTATCCCTGATAATTCCTTTACTTTTTCTACTTTTGCAAATCATTTATTAAAGTCTATACGGATTTATATGCAAGAGAAGATTATTATTCTTGATTTCGGTTCGCAAACCACGCAGCTCATCGGCCGCCGGCTGCGCGAATTGAATGTCTATTGCGAGATTGTACCTTACAACAAATTTCCATACGGAGATGAGAGTGTAAAAGGAGTTATCCTTTCGGGTAGCCCCTTTTCTGTTTATGATAAGAGTGCATTCAAGGTAGATTTGAGCGGGATTCGTGGGAAATACCCCATTCTGGGTATCTGCTACGGTGCGCAGTTTATCTCCTACAGCAACGGTGGACGGGTGGAGCCGGCAGGAACCCGCGAGTACGGACGTGCCCATCTCGGTTCTTTCGATTCGGAGAATGTCCTTTTCAAAGGGGTAAGGAAGAATACCCAAGTATGGATGAGCCATGGAGACACGATTACAGCCATTCCCGACAACTTCAAGATTATAGCTTCTACGGACAAGGTAGCGATTGCTGCTTACCAGGTGTCCGGCGAGGAGATGTGGGGAGTGCAGTTCCATCCGGAAGTATTTCATAGCGAGGACGGTACGCAGATGCTGCGCAACTTCGTGGTGGACGTATGCGGTTGCAGCCAGAGCTGGAGCGCCGCATCGTTTGTAGATACTACTGTGGCCGAACTGAAGGAGCAGCTTGGCAACGACCGAGTTATCCTGGGACTGAGTGGCGGTGTGGATTCTTCGGTAGCCGCCGTGTTGCTGCATCGTGCCATTGGCAAGAACTTGACCTGTATCTTTGTGGACCACGGACTGCTTCGCAAGAATGAGTTCAAGAATGTGATGCACGACTACGAATGCCTGGGACTGAACGTGATTGGCGTGGATGCCAGCGAGAAGTTCTTCAAGGATTTGGAGGGAGTGACCGAGCCTGAGCAAAAGCGTAAAATCATCGGCCGCGATTTTATCGAGGTCTTCGATGCCGAAGCGCACAAGATAACCGATGCCCGTTGGTTGGCACAAGGCACCATTTATCCCGACCGCATCGAGAGCCTAAACATTACGGGCAAGACCATCAAGAGCCATCACAACGTGGGCGGTCTGCCCGAGGAGATGAACCTCCGTCTGTGCGAACCGTTGCAGTGGCTGTTCAAGGACGAAGTACGCCGCGTGGGACGCGAATTGGGAATGCCCGAACATTTGATTACCCGTCATCCTTTCCCCGGTCCGGGACTGGCTGTCCGCATCCTGGGGGATATAACACCGGAGAAGGTGCATACTTTGCAGGAAGCCGACGATATTTTCATTCAGGGCTTGCGTGACTGGAAAGTGCAGGATGCCGACGGCAACGAGACATCGCTCTACCATCAGGTCTGGCAGGCGGGCGTCATTCTTCTGCCCGTACAGAGTGTGGGCGTGATGGGCGACGAACGCACCTATGAACGTGCAGTGGCCTTGCGTGCCGTCACTTCCACCGATGCCATGACAGCCGACTGGGCGCATCTGCCCTACGAATTCCTGGGTAAGGTGTCCAACGACATTATAAATAAGGTGAAAGGTGTGAACCGCGTGACCTATGACATCTCTTCAAAACCACCCAGCACAATAGAATGGGAATAAGACCTACTGAAATTATTAACTTAAAAACAATATAGAAGAATGAAGCAGGATATGATTGTGATTCTGGATTTGGGAAGCCATGAGAACACAGTGCTTGCCCGGGCGATTCGTGCGTTGGGAGTATATAGCGAAATCTACCCGCACGACATTACTGCCGCCGAACTGAAGGCCTTGCCGAATGTGAAAGGCATCATCATCAACGGCGGCCCCAACAATGTGGTTGACGGGGTGTCCATCGACGTGTTGCCCGAGATTTACGAAGCGGGATTCCCCGTAATGGCTGCCGGACACGACAAGGCGCTGTGCGAAGTGAAGCTGCCGCAGTTTACGGATGATGTGGAAGCCATCAAGGAGGCTGTGAAATCTTTCGTATTCGATACTTGCAAGGCTGAGGCGAACTGGAACATGACGAATTTCGTCAACGACCAGGTGGAGTTGATACGTCGTCAGGTGGGCGACCGTAAGGTGCTGCTGGCACTGTCCGGTGGTGTGGATAGCTCCGTGGTGGCCGCTTTGCTGCTGAAAGCCATCGGAGACAAGCTGGTTTGCGTACACGTGAACCACGGACTGATGCGTAAGGGCGAATCGGAAGCCGTGGTGGAAATCTTTGGCAAGGAGCTGAAAGCTAACTTGATATACGTGGATGCTACAGACCGTTTCCTCTCCAAGCTGGAAAACGTGGCTGACCCGGAAGAAAAGCGCAAGATTATCGGCGGAGAGTTTATCCGTGTCTTTGAGGAAGAAGCCCGCAAGCTGGACGGTATCGACTTCCTGGGACAAGGTACCATCTATCCCGATATTGTAGAGAGTGGCACAAAAACAGCCAAGATGGTGAAGTCTCATCACAACGTAGGCGGTCTGCCCGAGGATTTGCAGTTTGAATTGGTGGAGCCGTTGCGCCAGCTGTTCAAGGACGAAGTACGTGCATGCGGTGTAGAGCTTGGATTGCCGTACGAGATGGTTTACCGTCAGCCGTTCCCCGGTCCCGGATTGGGAGTACGTTGTCTGGGAGCCATTACCCGTGACCGCTTGGAGGCTGTACGCGAGTCGGATGCCATTCTGCGTGAGGAATTCCAACTGGCAGGCCTGGATAAGAAGGTATGGCAGTATTTCACTGTGGTGCCCGATTTCAAATCTGTGGGTGTACGCGACAATGCACGTTCGTTCGACTGGCCCGTCATTATCCGTGCCGTCAACACAGTGGATGCCATGACCGCTACCATTGAGCCGGTGGACTGGCCCATCCTAATGAAGATTACCGACCGTATTCTCAAGGAAGTGAAAACCGTCAATCGCGTTTGTTATGATATGTCTCCGAAACCCAATGCGACTATCGAGTGGGAGTGAGATTGACCAATGATAATGATAGCCTCACCTTAAAAACGGTGGGGCTGTTTTTTTTATAACAAAACAACAAAGAATAGAACAATGAAACTTTTATGTATGATTGCTGTCTTTTTGTGCATCCCCTGGGTAGCCTCTGACGCACAGAAGCAGGACTGGGGAAATTTGAAACGCTATGCAGAGGCAAACAAGGAACTGGTACGGAAGGGAAAACAGAAGGACCGGGTGGTTTTTATGGGCAACTCCATCACGGAAGGATGGGTGGCAAACGATGCCGCTTTCTTTGAAGACAACGGTTATGTGGGCCGTGGTATAGGCGGGCAGACTTCTTCCCATTTCCTGCTCCGTTTTCGCGAAGATGTCATCAAGCTTGCTCCGGCGCTGGTCGTGATAAATGCAGGTACCAATGACATTGCGGAAAATGCAGGCGCTTATAATGAAGAATACACTTTTGGAAATATAGTGTCTATGGTAGAGCTGGCACGGGCCAATAAGATAAAGGTGATTTTGACGTCTGTGTTGCCTGCCGCTGCCTTTGGCTGGAATCCTTCGGTGAAGGATGCTCCGCAAAAGATAATGCAGCTGAATGCCAGAATCCGGAAGTATGCCCAGGAAAACAAGATTCCTTATGTCGACTATTACAGTGAGATGGTGGAAGGCGACAATAAGGCTCTGAACTCCTCGTATACCCGGGATGGGGTACACCCCACTCTAGAAGGGTATAAAGTGATGGAAGCCTTGATAAAGAAAGCGATAGACAAGGTGTTGTAGGAAATCTCGGTTCAGGTGGCCTATAAGAGCTTTTCTGCGTCGGGAATCATCATCTCGCCTCTGTGCAGTTCGAGCAGGCCTTTCTCCTGCATGCTGTTCAACGCTCTTGATACTCCCATACGGGTATCATTGACCACCTGAGCCAATTCTTCCATTTTTATTTTCAGTATTTTCCTGCCTGACGGACGTTCGATATGTGTCAGGATAAAGTTGCCGATACGTTTCTCAAGGTTGTCGGTGCTTTCTGCCCAAAGACGGCTGTTTAGGCTTTGGGCGCGGTTGCTGATGATATTCATGTAATTCAGGCGGAATATGTCATATTTGAACAATTCGCTCATGACGAAAGCCTTGCTGATGCTCACTGTGTGGGTCTCGGTTTGGGCGGTATAGGCCGAGACGTAGGAGGTGCTCATCCCGAACAGAGATTGTGGCTCGATGACATAAGGTGCCTGAAAATATTCCGTGGAGCTGTATGATGTATTCGCAGATGAAGTACATGAGGAGATTTCACCTTTCAATACGAATATCAGTTGACTGCATGTGTCACCGGCTTTCACGATAACTTCGCCGGCTTTATGCTTTGTAAAGCTCAGCTTGACTTTCCCCAGGATATTGGTAAAGTCTTCTTGTGCGAGTCCTTGAAAGAGTGGCAGTTGCAGTAATGTATCAAACATTGTATTCATAATGCTTTTTCTTCTTGTTTTGAAACAAAAGTAGATATTATCAAGGTGTACTGTAAACTCTTTGCCCCTCTTTTTGTTTTTTTTATTGTTTCTTAAACGTGCTATTCAATCCTTGTAGACGAATCCTCATCCTTCTCCTCTTCCTTCTTATCGTCCTCATCCTCATTGTTTTCCTCATCTTCGTCTTCCTCTTCGTCTTCCTCTCCGGCAAACGGATCGGGCCGTTGGGGACCGTATTCCATAAAGCCTATGGCGCATAGCGTGCCTGCTATGGCTCCGCTAAGGTGTCCTTCCCAGGAAGTGGTGGCTTTGGCAAATTGTGGGAACATATTCCATACCAGGCCGCCATATAGGAACGTTATCAACAGTGAAATGGCGATAAGCGGTACATGTTTGCGCAGAATGCCGCTGAAGAACAGAAAAAAAGCCAGTCCGTATATGATGCCGCTGGCTCCGATATGCCATCCCGGTTTCCCTATAAGAAAGGTAAGCGCACCGCATCCTATCCAAATGGCAAAGAAGATGTAGGGGGCTATATGCCGGTAGAAATAGAACAGACACCACATCAGGAAAAAGAGTGGAATCGTATTGGCGAACAGATGCTTGAAACTGCTGTGTACCAGTGGATGTGCGAAAATTCCGAACACGCCCCGCTGTTCCATCGGATATACTCCCAGTCGTGTGAAGTTCCAATCCATGCCTGTCTCCAAAAACTTTAAAATGTATAAAATGAATAGCAGGAATAGGGGTATAACCGCCGCCAATGCCATTCTGCGTATATCATGCTTCATATTTCGTACAGTGATTGCTATTTTTGTACAATACTACGGAATATTTGACGAAAACCGAAAAAAAACTGACTTTTTATTTTGCCTATAAGCTTTAATTCGTATTTTTGGGCATCGCTACATGGCTTGTAGCGCATATACCGAAATAATTAACCTTTAAATAATGCACAACTATGAGTTATTTACGATTTGACAAGACCCTGATGATTAATCTGCAAGAATCTTTGCCAAGGGAGATATTGCGGACGAATAGGTCGGGAGCCTATCATTGTACAACAATTGTAGATTGTAACACACGCAAATATCACGGTCTGTTGGTGATACCGGTCCCCAACCTCGATGATGAAAACCATGTGCTGCTGTCTTCTTTGGATGAAACTGTAATTCAGCACGGTGCGGAGTTCAACCTGGGGTTGCATAAGTATCAAGGAAACCACTTCAGTCCTAACGGGCACAAGTATATCCGAGAGTTTGACTGTGAAAATATCCCCACAACTACCTATCGTGTAGGAGGCGTCATCCTTCGTAAGGAAAAGATTTTCGTACACCATGAAAATCGGATTCTGATTCGTTATACCTTGGTCGATGCCCATTCGGCAACCACACTTCGTTTCCGCCCTTTCCTGGCATTCCGCAGTGTGCGCGAGTACACGCACGAAAATGCGCAGGCAAGCCGCGACTACCAGTTGGTAGAGAATGGCATTAAAACCTGCATGTATCCCGGTTATCCGGAGTTGTTCATGCAGCTCAACAAAAAGAATGAGTTCCACTTCCAGCCTGACTGGTATCGTGGTATCGAGTATCCCAAAGAACAGGAACGCGGATATGACTTCAACGAAGACCTTTATGTGCCGGGATATTTTGAAGTGGATATAAAGAAAGGGGAAAGCGTTGTCTTCTCCGCCGGTATCTCCGAGATTTCTCCCCGCAAGCTGAAGCAGACTTTTGAGTCCGAGGTGGCCGACCGCACTCCGCGTGACAGTTTTTACCACTGTCTGAAAAACTCGGCGCACCAGTTTCACAACAAGCAGGGGGAGGAGCATTATGTGCTTGCAGGCTATCCTTGGTTCAAGTGTCGCGCCCGTGACTTGTTCATCTCCCTGCCGGGTCTTACTTTGGCCTTAGGCGAGCAAGATGAATTTGAAGACGTGATGAAAACAGCCGAAAAGGCTATCCGTGAGTTTATCAATGGAGAACCTTCCTCCTATAAGATATACGAGATGGAGCATCCGGATGTGCTGCTGTGGGCTGTCTGGGCTTTACAGCAGTATGCCAAGGAGACTTCGCGTGAAAATTGCCGGCAGATGTACGGTAATCTTCTCGAGGAGATTGTTGACTATATCCATGAACGCAGGCATGACAATCTCTTCCTGCACGAAAACGGACTGTTGTATACCAATGGCACCGAGAAAGCGGTTACCTGGATGAACTCTACCGCCAATGGCCGCCCGGTTATTCCACGTACGGGCTACATTGTAGAAGTGAATGCACTGTGGTACAATGCCCTGCGTTTTGTAGCCGATATGGTTCGGGAGGGGGGCAATGAAATTCTTGCCGATACACTGGACGCTCAGGCAGAAATCACCGGAAAGTCTTTCGTAGACGTCTTCCGCAATGAGTATGGCTATCTGTTCGACTATGTGGATGGTTATATGATGGACTGGAGCGTACGTCCCAACATGATATTTACCGTTGCCTTTGACTATTCTCCGTTGGATAGGGCCCAGAAGAAACAGGTGCTTGATATTGTGACGAAAGAACTGTTGACTCCGAAGGGCTTGCGTACACTGAGCCCCAAGAGTGGCGGATACAATCCGAATTATGTAGGTCCTCAGATTCAAAGAGATTATGCCTATCATCAGGGTACGGCATGGCCGTGGCTGATGGGTTTCTACATGGAAGCATATCTGCGTATCTATAAAGTGAGTGGCGTGTCGTTTGTAGAGAGATACCTCATCGGTATGGAAGATGAAATGACTTCCCACTGTATTGGCGCATTGCCCGAACTCTTCGATGGTAATCCTCCGTTTGTTGGAAGAGGGGCGGTGTCATTTGCCATGAATACGGCGGAAATCCTGCGTATCTTGAAGTTATTGTCTAAGTATAATTTATAATAGGAGGAACGAAGATGAAAGTTTTAATGTTTGGATGGGAATTTCCTCCCAAAATATATGGTGGTCTTGCGGTTGCTTCTTATGGAATAACTAAGGGATTAAGTTTGCAGGGTGATGTGGAAACTACTTTCTGCATGCCCAAGCCGACGGGCGAAGAAGAGGACTTCTTGAAGATAGTGGGCATGAACCAGGTGCCTATCGTGTGGCGTGATGTCGATTACAATTATTTGAAGTCGAGGCTGACGCGCAACATGACGCCGGAAGATTATTATTCTTTCCGCGACCATATTTATTCGGATTTCTCTTATATGCACGTCAATGACATAGGCTGCATGGACTTTGCCGGCGGTTATCCCGGCAACCTGCACGAAGAGATAAACAACTTCTCGGTGATTGCCGGAGTAGTGGCTCGCCAGCAGGAATTTGATATTATTCATGCCCACGACTGGCTGACGTATCCTGCCGGAGTGCATGCCAAGATGGTGAGCGGAAAGCCGCTCTGTATCCATGTCCATGCTACGGACTTTGACCGTTCGCGCGGAAAAGTCAATCCTACCGTCTATTCTATGGAGAAGAACGGTATGGATTATGCCGACTGCATCATGTGCGTGTCCGAACTGACCCGCCGCACGGTTATTGAGCAGTACCATCAGAACCCCAAGAAGGTGTTTGCCATGCACAATGCCGTCTATCCTCTCTCGCAGGAATACCAGGACATTCCGCGTCCCGACCATTCCAAAGAAAAGATTGTGACATTCCTGGGCCGTATCACCATGCAGAAGGGGCCGGAATACTTTGTGGAAGCAGCTTCGCTGGTATTGCAGCGTGCCCGCAACATCCGCTTTGTGATGGCCGGTTCGGGAGATATGATGGATGCCATGATTAATTTGGCGGCCGAGCGGGGCATTGCCGATCGGTTCCACTTCCCGGGCTTCATGAAGGGAAAGCAGGTATATGAGGTTTACAAGAACAGTGATGTATTCGTTATGCCTTCCGTTTCCGAGCCTTTCGGTATCGCTCCGCTGGAAGCCATGCAGTGTGGAACTCCTTCCATCATTTCCAAGCAGTCGGGATGCGGTGAAATTCTTGATAAGGTCATTAAGACCGATTATTGGGACATTCATGCAATGGCCGATGCCATTTATTCTCTCTGCACCAATCCCGCTCTCTTCCAATATCTGCAGGAGGAAGGCAAGAAGGAAGTGGATGGAATCACGTGGGAAAAAGTAGGTTTGAGAATCCGCGCCCTCTACGAGGATGTGTTAAGAAACTATGGTAAATAACAAAAACAATAATAGAAATGAGAACTATCTGTCTTTATTTTGAAATACATCAAATCATTCATCTGAAACGTTACCGTTTCTTTGATATAGGTACCGATCATTATTACTACGATGATTATGCCAATGAAACCAGTATCAATGATGTAGCCGAACGCTCTTATATCCCGGCATTGAACACCCTGATTGAAATGGTGAAGAATTCCGGAGGTGCGTTTAAAGTGGCTTTCTCCATTTCGGGGGTTGCGCTGGAGCAGTTGGAAATATATGCGCCGGCTGTCATCGACTTGTTGCACCAGCTGAATGATACCGGTTGCTGTGAGTTCCTTGCCGAGCCTTATTCCCATGGCCTTTCTTCTCTGGCCAACGAGGATTGCTTCAAGGAAGAGGTGATGCGTCAGAGCGCTAAGATGAAGCAAATGTTCGGTAAGGCACCGAAGGTGTTCCGTAATTCCAGTCTGATTTATAATGACGAGATTGGTGCGATGGTGGCAGCTTTGGGATTCAAGGGTATGCTGACGGAAGGAGCCAAGCATGTTTTGGGTTGGAAGAGTCCGCACTATGTATACCATTGCTCCATGAATCCTAACTTGAAGTTGCTGTTGCGTGACTTTAAGCTGTCTGACGACATCAGCCTGCGCTTCTCCAACTCCGAGTGGAACGAGTATCCTTTGTTTGCCGACAAGTACATCAACTGGATTGATGCTTTACCGCAGGAAGAGCAGGTCATCAACATCTTTATGGAACTCTCTGCTCTGGGCATGGCACAGCCGTTGTCTTCCAATATTCTGGAATTCCTGAAGGCACTTCCATACTGTGCCAAAGAAAAGGGGATTACTTTCTCCACACCGACGGAAATTGTTACCAAACTGAAATCTGTTTCCCAGTTGGACGTTCCATATCCGATGTCTTGGGTGGACGAAGAAAGAGATACCAGCTGCTGGCTGGGTAACGTGATGCAGCGTGAAGCATTCAACAAGTTGTATAGTGTTGCCGAACGTGTCCATCTTTGCGATGACCGCCGTATCAAGCAGGACTGGGATTATCTGCAGGCAAGTAACAACTTCCGTTTCATGACTACCAAGCAAAGCGGTGTCGGCTTGAACCGTGGCATTTATGAATCTCCTTTTGATGCTTTCACCAATTATATGAATATTCTTGGTGACTTTATCAAACGTGTCGATTCTCTCTATCCGGTGGATATAGATAACGAAGAACTGAATGCATTGCTGACCACTATCCAGAACCAAGGTGCCGAGATAGAGGAACTGCATAAGGAATTGGAGAAAGCACAGGCCAAGTTGGAGAAGATAAAGGCTGCAGAAAAGAAAGAGAGCAAGGCTACAGCTAAATCTGCCGCAGAAAAACCGGCAAAGGCCAAGGCTCCTGCCAAAAAGCCTGCTGCAAAGAAAATAACTAAAAAGGCTGCTGAATAATATCGGCAGCTTATCCCATCAATCAAAAAAGCCTTCCGCTCTACAATGAGCGGAAGGCTTTTTTATGGAATATCTGTCAGTTACTTGTTGAAACTGGTGTATGTAACTTCTATTTTCAGCGGAGATTCCACTTCGCCTTTTGCATTCTCTTTCGGGCCGCCTTTTAGTTTGGCATATCCCGGCTTGAGGTCGTTTTGGATACCGGTTATGGTTTTGTTGCCGCTGCTGCTTGTACTGCTGTCATAGGTAATGGAAACCGGAATCAGCAATACCTTATCCCAGTCTTCATTTTCTTTGTTCCAAGTTTTTTCCCACTCTGTCTCATTCCAAGAACTGCCGGCCTTTTCTTTGGCGGCTTTCTTGGCAGCTTGTTTTTCGTTGATGCAAGTGGTAACCAACCGGGCTATGTTGCTGAATACATATTGATTGGTAGCAAATGCATTGTGGGTGGTTGTAAATGAGGTAATATTATCCCTGACTTTGTTCTCTTCAAAGAAGCTCTTCAACTCCTGCTTACGTATCAACAGCACGTCATTGGGAGCACTCATGCTATATTCGTAGTCACTGTTTATATTGTAATTCGTGAAAGTCAGTTTCACGGCATTCAGGGTGTCATTGGTCAGTTTGTTGTATATTGAATCGTATGGCATGATAGCTTCGGTGAAGATACCGGCAGGAGATTTAATGTAAGTGTGCTGAGATTCGGCAGCCTTTTCCTTTATCAAATCTGAATTCAGGAACTGGTTTGCCTGGATAACCTCTTTGGTAGAGGCAAATACAGTCTGCATGCTATAGAACAAAGAGTCTGTACCATCTTTTTTCTTCAGTGCTACACCGGTAGTATCATTTACGTAGTGGAAACGGAATTGCATATTCAAAGCCACATAATCCACATAGAGGATGGTTCCATCTCCGTAATCGCTCTTTACATATACTCCTTTGAAAATCTTGTCTATGAAAGTTGCGGCGTCTTTAAAGTATTCGGGATGCTCGCGATAAACCTTCAATATTCTGTCTTCGCCGAAAGTTTTCTTGTCCAATGGGAACGTCACATTGGGATAGAAAGTATAATAACCATTATTGTCCTTTTCAAATCTCACAGAATCCGGAACAGACGTATCGAAAGCTGAATAAGCCTTACGTCCGAGCAGGGACTTGGGGTCGTACTTGTTGTAGTATTCTTCTGGATTGATATTGGTATAGCGATTTTTGTCCAGCTTCTTGTCCAGTTCATAGATACTCATCCGGCATGCATTCAGGGAGTCGCCGAACCAACTGGAATAATAGACTGCCAGTTGCACTGAAACTACCGAGTCGGCAGTCATTGTACCAGTTGCCTTGATTGGATTTCCTTCACTGTCCCGTTCGGTCACTTTATACACTTCCGGAAGGGAGAAGTTTTCCGTACAGTTCAGCTCCGTAAGGAAACTTGTTTCGTAATAACCGAATTCCGGGTCGGAAAACTTGCCTATATAGCCGGTACTCGTTTTGGCAAATACGGAATCAACGGCAAATGAACGTGTTGTTACATTAAAAGTAGTAGTATGCGCTGACATGCCGTCAGAATCGGGCAACATACCCAGACCTAATGTTCCGGTGTTGTCATCGCATCCAAAGAAAGTCAGGACTGCCAAAAGCAATGTTCCCAGGTATCTTACTTTCATAGTTTTAACTGTCTAAATCGATTTTATTTTTGTTCTGTTTCCCATACCTTGTCGTAGAAGTCATTGCAGGCTTCAGCAAAGTTCTCGGGAGATTGATATTCCAATACCGGTTTTCCGGATTCGCGGGCATAGTTCAGTACTTCCTCATTGACGTGTTCGCTTTGCTGGATAATGCCGTCGGAGAAGTCAGCAGCCAGTTTGCAAAGTGCTGTGTAGTCAATGGGTTCCTTCAATCCTGCAATATCTTTCTTGGCGATGCCTTTCAACAATAGCTTGTTAGAGAAGTCTGCGTGGAAAGGTTGTTTGAAGTCATCTTCATAAAGGGAAAATATGACTTTGGCATCTCTGAAGGAAGGTTCGTCTTTATAGGCTTTCTTGATGTACAGAGGCGCTAAAGCGGTCATCCAGCCGTGGCAGTGGATGATGTCGGGACACCAACGCAGTTTCTTCACCGTTTCCAGTACGCCACGGGCATAGAAGATGGCACGGGCATCATTGTCTTCATACTCTTCACCATTTTCGTCTGTTACCTGCAAGCGGTTCTGGAAGTAGTCATCGTTGTCGATGAAGTATACTTGCATACGTGCAGATTGGATAGAGGCAACCTTGATGATGAGCGGGTGATCGGTATCGTCAATGATGAGGTTCATGCCGGAGAGTCGTATCACCTCATGCAGCTGGTTTCTGCGTTCGTTGATATTTCCCCATTTGGGCATAAACGTTCTGATTTCTCTGCCTTTTTCTTGAATAGCCTGAGGTAGGTTTCTGCCTACGAGGGACATTTCGGATTCTGAAACGTAAGGGGTAATTTCTTGGGTTATAAATAAAACCTTGTTCGCCTTTGTCATAATAACAATGTTCTCAATTATTCTGCAAAGATATAAAAAAAATCGGGCAATAAAGCAAACGGAGCCCGTCTATAATTCCTTATGAATTGTTAACTGCTTGTTATTCAGCGAAACAGCTGCTTCTGGAATTGCCGGAAAGTGTACTGAGTTTTGCATTAATTTGCGATATTTCTTCTTTATATGCTAAATAATGGTTTATTTTGCACCGCTTTTGCGAACAACCAAGTTATTATATAACCAATTAAAATGGAAATAGTACATACTATCAAGGACTTGCAGGCCGGACTTTCGGCTTTGAGAGCCCAAGGAAAGAAGGTAGGTCTGGTACCTACGATGGGTGCCTTGCATGCCGGTCATGCCTCATTGGTGAAACGTTGTGTGGCAGAAAATGACGCTGCCGTAGTAAGCGTTTTTGTAAATCCGACCCAGTTTAATGACAAGAATGATTTAGTGAAATATCCCCGTACACCGGAGGCTGATTGCCGTTTGCTGGAGGAGTGTGGAGCGGCATTTGTCTTTGCTCCTTCGGTGGAGGAGATGTATCCGGAACCGGATACCCGCCGTTTCAGCTATGCGCCGCTGGACACAGTGATGGAAGGGGCATTCCGTCCGGGACATTTTAATGGTGTTTGCCAGATTGTGAGCAAACTGTTTGATGCTGTGCAGCCGGATCGTGCCTACTTCGGCGAGAAAGATTTCCAGCAGCTGGCAATTATTCGCGAGATGGTCCGCCAGATGAAGTATCCTTTGGAAATTGTAGGCTGTCCCATTGTCCGTGAGGAAGACGGGTTGGCTCTGAGCAGCCGCAATGCCCGTTTATCTGCCGAAGAACGCAAAAATGCACTGAGAATTTCGCAGACTTTATTTGAAAGTCGTACCTTTGGAGCCTCACATACGGTAGCTGAGACACAGAAGTTTGTGGAAGACACCATCGCAGCCGCCCCCGGATTGCGTTTGGAATACTTTGAGCTGGTGGATGGCAATACCTTACAGAAGATTACCGATTGGGAGGAAACTTCTTATGCTGTGGGTTGCATCACAGTATTCTGTGGGGAAGTCCGTCTGATTGACAATATCAAGTACAAAGAGCCTGCTGCCTTGTAATTTATAATTAGTAATTCGTAATTTATAAAGATATGATGATTGAAGTGTTGAAGTCGAAAATCCATTGTGCCCGCGTCACGGAAGCGAACCTGAACTATATGGGAAGCATTACGATTGATGAAGATTTGATGGATGCCGCCAACATGATTGCCGGCGAGAAGGTGTATATAGCCGACAATAATAACGGTGAACGTTTTGAAACCTACATTATTAAGGGCGAGCGTGGCTCTGGCAAAATTTGCCTGAACGGTGCGGCAGCCCGTAAGGTGCAACCTGATGACATCGTTATTATCATGTCCTACGCGCTGATGGACTTTGAAGAAGCCAAGTCGTTCAAGCCGACGGTGATTTTCCCCGACCCGGCAACGAACAAGGTGGTGAAGTAGTCTCTTTATTGAAATATGGAAATAAAGCCCCGCTTGCAATTTATCTGTAAACGGGGCTTTGTTTTTACTTCTGATTCTTCTCCGCAGGGTTCGTATGAGAATGAGGAGCCGATTTAATCTTGTCGAGTAAATACAGAATCTCAGTTTGGACATCAAAATTATATCTTTGGTAATCTTGATAGGTGGGTATCAAGTCTGGATAAAGTGTGTGGGCACACCGGTCTTTGCCCGGAAAGCATATTTGTATGGAGTTGGAGATAGAGCCTTGCATACCGGTATAGGGTAGCCGGAATAAGGTTTGTTCCATGTAGGTATTGGGGGCTTGTCCGCTGGGTATTCCTACAAGGGTAGCACCCATTTTCCACAGATAGAAAGTGTAGTGGAAAGCTGCACTGAAGGTACGTTCGTTGGTAATGACGTAAATGTGTTCCGGAGTATAGAGCGCCTTTCCTTGTTGCTTTCTCAGTTCTTCCGGCACACTGGACATGCAGTTCTCGATGAAGTCGGTCCGTCGCTGTTCTATGTTTGTGGTGTCTGCTTCGTCCGTACTAAAAGTGTAGTCACCGTAGGCATAGTCTGTTCCGTATGCTTGGTTGAAATCCTGTAAGTTTGTCTGTAGTTTTTGCATGTAGAGGGGAGAGATGATACGATAGAATTCTATATCCATATCCGTTTGCAGGAAGTGGTCGCCGAACAGTTGGTAAAGTGTGGGTAGGACAATTGGAGTCCAGCCGCCGCTATTGTTGCGCAAATCTATGATGAGGGTGGAGGAGGCTTCCTTCTTCATCTCTTTCAGCATATGGGCGAAAACTTCGGAAAGGGACGGGAGTTGCCGAATGGCTTGCAGGGTATCGGCGGGCATATCTTGTTTCAGGATATCCCGATAATAGAATCCTATTTGCCGGTATAAATCTTTCAGCCCTTGTTTTTGCATATACTCAAAATTATCCCGTGCCATGATACTGTTGATATTGATGAGCATTATTTGCTTGTCGTTGTCTATGAACTGATAGGCCAGTTGTTTGTCTGTATAAGCTTTCCAACTGTTATTGTGTTGCATGGGTGTGTTTTGCACTTCCTGCCTTGACAATAAGGGAAGGGTTAATCCTCTTGATTTGCCGTCGGGAGTAAGAAGTGAGAGGTGAAGGTTGTCTTTCATTTCAGGGAAAAGCTGTCTCAAGAAATGTTCCGTAGGCATGGACCTGCATAGATTGGCATAACGGTCATATAGGTTTTCACTGGCTTGGATAGCGGCAGTGCGGGCCAGTACCTCTTCTAAAGAATCTCCGTTGATGGTTGTGATACGGCTACCTAACAAGTCTTTGTACGTTTCAGGGATTCCTTGAAGTATAATGCCGTCGGGGATGGTGCGTACTTCCAGTGCCAGGTAACGCTGATTTGCTTGTTGATTGGCTGTGGGAGGTAAAAGGTAGGTATGTCCGTCTTGCAGATTGGATAGGAAAATGCTTACCTTGTCAAAAAAGGTCTGTTTCGTACCGGGAGTCCGGCGTAACTCGTTCTCCAGATGGAAAGCTTGTTCGTAGAAGAATACTTTTCCTCCGAAGCCGCTGTAAGGGTCGGGATGGGTTGCTGCCAGTTCTTTTACCAGATACCGAAAGTCTGAGGCAAGGGAATCCCCGTTTAGGGGCTCTTGGGCGCTTGCCAATAGGTAAGCCAAACAGAGAAGGAGGGATAGATAAATACGTTTCATATTCTTGAAATATTTAAATTGTATGCTAGAAGGGGCAAGTAGAGGGAGAGGTTGTAGTAGAATAAAAAAGGTGGAGTTCGTATGTCTCCACCTTTCATGACAGATTCTTATTTTTTTAGCTGCTCGTTCATCGCTGCTGCTGCCTTTCGTCCGTCTCCCATGGCAAGGATTACGGTGGCACCTCCGCGGACAATGTCGCCTCCGGCAAAGATGGTCGGGATGGACGACTGCATGTTATCATTGACGGCAATCGTTCCCTTCCGGCCTAATTCCAATCCCTTGATGGAGCTTGGGACAATCGGGTTGGGAGATACACCTACGCTGACGATGGCAAGGTCGATGTCGATGGTTTCTGTGGCTCCGGGGATGGGTACGGGACTGCGGCGTCCGCTGGCATCCGGTTCACCCAATTCCATTTTCTGAAGCACCACTTGTTTTACTTTTCCTTGTTCGTCGGCAATGTATTCGATTGGGTTGTGGAGGGTCAGGAATTCTACACCTTCTTCCTTGGCATGTTTCACCTCCTCGATACGTGCCGGCATTTCTTCTTCCGAACGACGGTAGATAATCATGGCACGCTCTGCACCGAGACGGCGTGCGGTACGTACGGAGTCCATAGCTGTATTTCCACCACCTATCACGGCTACGCATTTGCCGAAAGGAACCGGAGTATCGGAGTCTTCACTGGCGGCATCCATCAGATTGACACGGGTCAGGTATTCATTGGACGAGAGGATATTGATGGAGTTCTCGCCGGGGATATTCATAAAGTTGGGCAGTCCTGCTCCGGAAGCTACGAATATGCCCTTGAATCCTTCCTCTTCCAGTTGTTCCACGCTGAGCGTCTTACCGATAATGCAGTCCTTGACGAATTCCACTCCCATTTTGGCAAGGTTGTCAATCTCCACATCCACCACTTTGTTGGGCAGGCGGAACTCCGGAATGCCGTATTTCAATACACCGCCAATCTCATGCAGTGCTTCGAAAACGGTAACGTCATAGCCATACTTTGCCATATCTCCGGCAAACGACAGACCGGCGGGACCCGAACCGATGACGGCAACTTTGATGCCGTTCTTTTCCTTGATTTCCGGTACGGAGATTTGCCCGCTCTCCCGTTCGTAATCGGCGGCAAAGCGTTCCAGATAACCGATAGCTACCGGCTTCTCGTTCATCTTCAGGTGTATACATTTGGATTCACACTGCTTTTCCTGCGGACAGACGCGACCGCAGACGGCAGGCAGTGCACTGGTTTCTTTCAGTGTCTTGGCCGCTTCGAGGAATTCTCCGCGCTCAATGTTCTTGATGAAGCGGGGGATGTCGATACCTACGGGACAGCCTTCCGTGCAGCCCGGATTAGCACAGTCCAGGCAACGCTTGGCTTCGGTCAGTGCCTGCTCTTCCGTCAAGCCTTGATTGACTTCCTCCTTGCGGCTGTGCGAACGATATTCCGCATCGAGTTCGTTCATCTCTACACGTGGAATGGCGGTACGCTCTTTGGCTTTCATGGACTTGCGTAGTTCTTGGCGCCAGGCGGCATTGCGGCTTTTCTCGTCCGCTTCCTGCACGTTCTCATGGGTGGCTTGGCAGGTCTGAGGTTCTTCCAGTTTGTGCATCTCTTCGCGTTCGATGCTCTTGAAGGCACCCATGCGTTTCAGCATTTCGTCGAAGTCCACTTGGTGCCCATCAAACTCAGGACCATCCACGCATACGAATTTGGTCTTTCCTCCGATGGTGATTCGGCAAGCTCCACACATGCCGGTACCATCTACCATAATCGTATTCAGGGATACATCCGTGGGGATTTCGTATTTCTTTGTCAGCAAACAAACAAATTTCATCATGATGGCGGGGCCGATACAGAAACATTTGTCTACCTTCTCGCGCTTGATGACTTCCTCCACGCCTTCCGTCACCAGTCCTTTGCGTCCGTAAGAGCCGTCATCGGTCATGATGATGACTTCGTCGGAGCTTTCGCGCATCTCCTTTTCAAGGATAATGAGTTCCTTGGTGCGTCCAGCCAGCACGGTGATGACGCGGTTACCGGCAGCTTTTAGCGCTTGCACGATAGGGAGCATGGGAGCTACGCCTACACCACCTCCCGCACAGACCACAGTACCGAAGTTGTCAATGTGCGTGGCTTGTCCCAACGGGCCGACAACATCCGTAATGTAATCGCCTTCGTTCAGTTCGCAAAGACGGGTAGAGGAGAGCCCGACTTCCTGAACCACCAGTGTGATGGTTCCCTTTACCGGGTCGGCTTCCGCAATGGTAAGCGGCATACGTTCGCCTTTTTCGCCCACACGTACAATGACAAAGTGCCCTGCCTTACGTGATTTGGCAATCAATGGTGCTTCAATGACTAACTTAAAGACCTTTTCAGAAAAGTGTTCTTTGCTAATGATTTTATTCATTATCTAATAATTTTGTTGGTGTAATTACGCAATTACTGTCAGATTGATAGATTTTGCAAAGATAGGGGTTATTTGGTAATATCAAAAGAAGAATAGGGTAAAACTGCATGTTGTCACTGGATAACATTCCTTTGTCACTATAATTTGTTCACTTTCTACAGCCTGCCTACTTTTGAAATAAAAAATGAGGAAGAGTATGTATCGAAATGTTTTTTTAGGGGCAATTTTATTGAGTATGCCTTTGGTGGTTTGGTCGCAGCAGGATACGATTGCCGACCAGCGTTTGGAAGAAATTATGGTAACTGCTAAACTCCCGTTGGTAGAAATATCTGCCGGTAAAACAAGTTACCGGATGGATGCGTCAGTCACTCAAAGTACGGGAAGTCTTTATGATGTTCTTGCTTCCCTGCCGGGAGTCGTGATAGATTCCAATGGTAATATCTTGCTGAACGGACAAAGCGGTGCGACGATTCTGATGGATGGCAAGCCTACTTATCTTTCGGGAGATGAATTGATGAGTCTGTTGAAATCTACTCCTGCAACTAATGCTGATAAGATAGACTTGATAACCCAGCCTTCCGCACGCCACGATGCGGCGGGAAGCTCCGGGTTGATTGATATCCGTACAAGAAAAATCAGACTGCGCGGTGTGAATCTGGCCTTGAACGGCAATGGCAGTCTTGGACGGACGGGTAGCGGTTATGGAGGTGCCTCCATGAATATCCGGGAGAATAAGTTCAATCTTTATTTGAACTATTCGTATTATCAGGGGAAGGATGTCATAGACTTGTTTATCGACCGTGCGTTCGAACGGGATGGAGGAAGGATGATGCAGGACTCTTACCGGAAGCGTAGGAATTATTCGCACTATTTTCGTACCGGATGTGATTATTATCTCAATGAGCGGACAGTTTGGGGAGTCTCATTGGGTGGAAACTTTTCCCGGCAAAGGGAAAATGCAGGCATGTTTACGGAAATCCGAGAAACCGGAGTTGCGGGAAATACTTACAGCCATGCGGAGCAAAACCGGAATAATGTTTCTGCCGGAACCAGTATGGTGCACAAGCTGAAAAGAGAAGGGGGAGAACTCAGCGCTTCTTTTGATTATTTCCATTACTACCGTGTTGGAAACCAGTTGATGGATAGTTTTAAGCCCGATACATTGAAAGGGGATATGAAGGGAAATACCGACTTATATGTCGGACAGATAGATGCGGTTTATCCATTGAGTGAGGTTTGGAAGTTACAGGCCGGAGTCAAAACCTCATTTGTTACGATAGACAATACGGCAGGTTATATGCGTCCGTCGGTTTCCGGCTGGCTGCCGGATGGGGCACTTGGTTCCCGATTCGTATATGATGAGAATATCAATGCCTCTTATCTACAAGTCGGCTATGAGAAAGACCGCTTGAAAATCTCAGCGGGTCTAAGGTTGGAACATACCCATGTACACGGGGATTTTGGAGGAAATACACAACAGAAAGACTCTTCGTTTACAACGAATTACTTCCAATTGTTTCCTACTATTGCTTTGCAATACGGTTTGACTTCGGAACATCTGTTTCAGCTTTCGTATGGCAGGCGTATTACCCGCCCCAATTATGGTGATTTGAATCCTTTTACCTATATATTTGATGACTATACCCATGAAGGGGGAAATACGAAGCTGCATCCTTCTTTCTCTGATAATATAGAGTTGGGGTATGTGTATCGTGACTGGTTTCAGACAGTGCTCTTTTTCTCGCATACAGATGATGCTATCATGAAGAGCTATCGCGAACAGGAGGGGCGGCGTATCTATGTAATGCCCCAGAATCTGTCTTCCTATGTACAGACGGGTATGCGTGTACATGCCGCCAACCTCTCACCTGTTTCTTTTTGGAAGGTGAATCTGACCGCTATCGGTATTTATAATAATTATGGTTGGACGGAGCAAGGGCAGAAAATGAAAAACCGTATGTTTACCCCGATATTCGGCTGCATGAACCAGTTTGCTTTCACTTCCGTATGGTCGGCCGAACTTTCGGCAAATTATAATGGACGAATGGCCTACGGACAAGCCACAGTACATCCGGCGCTGGAAGTGAATGTCGGCATCCAAAAGAAGATGTTCCGTAACAGATGCACCGTTACCTTGTTTGCCAAGGATGTATTCAACACCAATTATCAAAAAGTAGATATTCAATCTCCCGGTGTGCAGGCGTTTGTTGACGAACGGCACAACAAACGTGTGCTGGGTATTGCTTTCGCCTGGCGTTTTCAAAAAGGCAGCGAGACAAAAGAAAGCAGAAGGAAAAAAGAAATAGATGAAACAAAAAGAGTAAATTTGTAACTGTTATGGGCAGACTGTGGAACAAGTGGCTGGTGCCGGCATTATTTGCCGTGATTCTTTTTCTGTGTATTCGTGTGGCGAATGATATTCCGAAACATGAATACTATTGGGAAAGTAATGAGTGGAATTTCATGCTGAAGGATATGCTTGTGGTACTCTTCATGTCTTATCCTATCTTTTTTCTATTGAAGTATTGGCTTCGTTTGTGCCGGAAGCGGAAGTTGGTATGGTGGCAGGAATACGGGGTAGTTGTCCTGACGGTTCCCGTCTGGTGTCTTCTGACGATGTGGGTCATCCGCTTTTTGATGGGGGTAAGTCTTGATTTATACGATGTGCCTGTTCCGGCCATAGTCAGTATGTTGCTTGGCGGCTTCTTTTATATATTCTTGCGTAATCAGATGATACAGAAGGAAAATGAAGCTCAACGCCTGCAGTTGGAGAAGATAAAAAATGACCAGCTCCAGACAGAACTGAAATTCCTTAAAGCGCAATATCATCCACACTTTCTTTTTAATGTACTCAATACGGTTTATTTTCAGATAGATGAGAATAATGAGGCTCCGCGGCATACTCTTGAGCAATTGTCCGATTTGCTTCGTTACCAATTATACAATGATGGGGAGAAAGTGCAAGTCCGTGTGGAAGTGGAATATCTGAAACAATACATCAGCCTATGTAAACTTCGTGCTACGAAGCGGCTGCAGTTGCAGGTGCATTTCGATGAAATGGAGGCGCAGGTTGAGATTTATCCATTGTTGTTTGTACCGTTGGTGGAGAATGCTTTCAAATATGTGGGAGGGAACTATTTTATAGCTATGGATATGTGTCTGAAAGAAGGCAAGTTGTGTTTTAGTATTGAAAATTCTATACCGGAACCATTAGTGCACCAGAAAGGAAAACATGGAATCGGCATAGAAAATCTGAGGCGCAGGCTGGAGCTGCTATATCCGGAGCGTCATACGCTGGACATAAATAGAGGAGATACTTTGTTTAGAGTAAAACTTGTGATAGAATTATAGGATGAAACAGGTAAAATGTGTAATAACCGATGACGAGCCTACTGCATGTGAAGGATTGCAACGCTATGTGGAAAAGGTGGATTTCCTTTCTTTAATGGGTGTATGTGAAGATACTATGCAGTTGAACACTCTTTTGCAGACTGAGCAGCCGGACTTGTTGTTTCTGGATATTGAAATGCCTTATCTTTCGGGGCTTGAACTCTTGGCATCTCTTGCCCATCCGCCTCATGTGATTATCACTTCCGCTTATGAGCAGTATGCATTGAAAGGTTATGAACTTGATGTTACGGACTATCTGTTGAAACCGATTTCGTTTGACCGGTTCCTGAAAGCGGTGAATAAAGTACATGGTCTTTTGCAGCAGGAGAAATGGCCGGATGAAGCTAATAATTTTATATTTGTCCGTTCAGACCGTCAGATGCATAAGGTGTTGTTTAAGGATATTCTGGTGGTGGAGGGGCTGGAAAATTACGTCTGTATTTATACGGAAAGCACAAAGCTGCTTGTACGTTCTACCATGAAGCGTATGATAGAGGCTCTTCCTGGTGGAGTATTTCAGCAAGTCCATAAATCATATCTGATAAATTTGGAAAAGATTGAGATGATAGATGGCAATCGGATTATAGTTGGGAGGCATACTGTTCCGGTGGCACGTAATTTCCGCGAGGAGGTGTTTGCACGTATTTTGAAGAATACTTTGTAGTTGCGCAGGAGAAGCTTGTCATGATAAAACTCCGGGCACGAATTACATGGATTTCACGTTTTTTGCTAACCGCAACTGTGAAATTCATGTAATTCGTGCCCGAAAGAAAGTGTCAAAGGCGTATTGCTGCACGTGACTATTATGGCCTTAGTCTATTATTTCAAATCCCGTATACGGAACCAATGCCTTTGGTATGCGGATTCCTTCTGGAGTCTGGTTGTTTTCCAGCAAGGCGGCAACAATGCGTGGCAGAGCGAGTGCGGAACCGTTCAGCGTATGGCAAAGCTCTGTTTTCTTTTCTGCCGTACGGTAGCGGCATTTCAGACGGTTGGCTTGATAAGTGTCAAAATTAGAGACGGAACTTACTTCCAGCCAGCGTTTCTGTGCTTCGGAATACACCTCAAAGTCAAAACAGAGGGCAGCCGTGAAGCTCATATCGCCACCGCAAAGGCGCAGGATGCGGTAGGGGAGTTCCAGCTTTTGAAGCAAACCTTCCACGTGGTCCAACATCTCCTGGTGGGATTGTTTGCTGTGTTCCGGTTTGTCGATGCGTACCAGTTCCACTTTGGAGAATTCGTGCAGGCGGTTCAAGCCACGTACGTCTTTCCCGTATGAACCGGCTTCACGGCGGAAACATTGTGTGTATGCACAGTTCTTGATGGGCAACTGCTTTTCGTCCAGAATCACATCACGGTAGATGTTGGTTACGGGGACTTCGGCGGTAGGAATCAAGTAGAGGTCGTCCACTTCGCAATGATACATTTGCCCTTCCTTGTCAGGCAGCTGTCCCGTGCCGTAGCCGGAAGCGGCGTTCACCACTGTGGGCGGCATTATTTCCGTATAGCCGGATTTGCGTGCTTCGTCCAGGAAGAAGTTGATGAGTGCGCGTTGCAGTTGTGCGCCTTTGCCTTTGTATACGGGGAAGCCGGCACCGGTAATCTTGACACCCAGGTCAAAGTCTATCAAGTCATATTTCTTGGCCAGTTCCCAGTGGGGCAGGGCGTCTTTGGGCAGCTCGGTTTCCATACCACCTATTTTCTCTACTACATTGTCGTCGGCACCTACGCCTTCAGGCACGCTGTCGTAGGGAACGTTGGGGATGGTATAAAGCAAAGTCTGCAAATCGTTGGCAGCCTGGTCCATATTGGCTTGCAAGTCCTTGTTGACTTCTTTCAGCTCGGCCACGCGGCTTTTGGCGGCTTCTGCTTCTTCTTTCTTGCCCTCCTTCATCAGTTGTCCGATGGATTTGGAGAGTGAGTTGGCTTCTGCCAGGTTTTTATCTAGGATGGTTTGATTGGCTTTTCTTTTGTCATTGAAGTCCAGCACTTGTGCAATGGTTTCTTTTGCATTCTTGAAGTGCTTCTTTTCCAGTCCGCGGAGAACCGCGTCGGTGTTTTCTGTAATTTGTTTGATGGTAAGCATATCTTATACTTGTTTTTATGTTATTCGGTTTTGTGAGTGCAAAGATATGGAAAAAACAAATAAAGTGTTGCTTTTGACATAAAAGAAAGGGATGCAACCTATTCGGATTGCATCCCTTTTCCTTATTTCTTGTTCGGAAACTTATGCTTCTGCATTTTCTGCAGGGATAACAGAAACTGAACGTCTGTCTTCCTTGCCCACTTTGAATTGTACAGTTCCGTCTACTAAAGCGAAAAGAGTGTGGTCTTTTCCCATACCGATGTTATTACCCGGGTGGAATTCAGTACCTCTTTGACGAACGATGATGTTACCTGCTTTGCAAGCTTCGCCACCAAATATCTTAACGCCTAATCTCTTGCTCTGTGATTCGCGGCCGTTCTTAGAACTACCGACACCTTTTTTATGTGCCATTTCTTCTTACTGTTTTAATTGATTAAGCTACTACTTCTGTAATTGTTAACTCTGTGAATTGTTGACGGTGACCGTTCAACTTACGATAACCTTTTCTTCTTTTCTTGTGGAAAACAAGAACTTTATCGCCTTTTACCATGTTTGATACGACCTGGCAAACAACCTTTGCACCCTCTACTGTGGGAGCACCTACGGTGATGTTGCCGTCTTTGTCTACCAAAAGAACCTTGTCAAACTCTACTGTTGCACCGTTTTCTGCATTCTGGATGTGGTGTACAAACAGCTTTTTGCCAGCTTCTGCTTTGAATTGCTGACCGTTGATTTCTACAATTGCGTACATTTCTTATATATAATGTATAAGTTAGCTCCGTCGGGTGGTCTCTAATCACTTAGAAAGCACTTGGTCGAACCCGGTGCGGAATAATCGGGCACAAAAGTACTCTTTTTATTCTAAATAGACAAATGTTCTTTTGCTTTTTTGTTCTTTTAATGCAGATTGTACTTTTAGATTATTGGAGAAAAACTGTTTCATCAAGGAGAAACAGTCCGTGTAGGGATGGTTTCTGTTACAAAATGAATTTCAGAACATAGATACCGGCCAGCATCAGCGCCATTACAAGACACGCGAATATGACGAGTAGCACAAGACTGTAAGTCAGCATGAGGATAGTGCGCCAAAAGCTTCTCCACCAGGTGCAGCGGTACAATTGTTTGTAATCCCAACAGAATAGGACGAAAATAAGCCATAAAGGCAGCTCATACAAATCGTCTACCTTTGCGTACCCGTTGAAAGGCAGCACGATGATGCTCAGCAGGAGTATCTGGCAAGCTATGTAGGCTTGTATGAACACATGCTCCGTGGTATTGTAGTTTAACTTATATTTCCGGCGTCGGAAGGCAAGTTGGGTGGCAAGTGCAAACAAAGGCAGTGTGGCAATGATGCGGAATGCCTTGTTTCCGTGTCCCCAGCTCTTCATCAGATTCCATACTTTCATTAGGAAAGGAGAGTTCTGGAAGACTTTTTCCAGTCTGTCTCCCACTTCCGAGGTGTCGTTTACAAATTCATCGATGAGGTCGCCATCATCGCTGTTCTGTTCGGATACCTGTGTGGCAGAAGTGGAGTCGTTCTTCTCTTCCAGTTTGTTCAAGCTTTTCTCCAGGCTTTTTATAGTGATGGCGAGGGCTCGCTTTTCCTCTTTGCTATAGGTTTTCTCCATCTTTTTGGTAAGCTTCTCTTTAGCGGCAATGATTTCTTCTTTGTCTGTCTGCTCTGTCTTTTCCGTCTTTTCTTTTTTGCTCAGAGCTTCCGGGTCTACCAGTTGTACAGCCATGATATAAAGGGCTGCAAGAATGAAGAGTGTCTGGAACGGGCGAAAATACTCTACACGCTTACCGCCGATGAAGTCTCTAATCATGTATCCCGGACGGTAGAGGAGTTCCAGAAGGGTACGTCCAAAGCCATTATCTATATTGAAGAAGCCTCCGGCAATGTTTTTAAGCGCGTTGCTCAACCGATAGCGTGGAGTGTTACGGCTTTGTCCGCAACGGTTACAGTAGTTGCCGGTATAGGTGGTGCCACAATTCAGGCAGGTGCAGGTTTCGTTGCCAGCGGGAGGAGTTTTTCTCCCTTGTATCAGCTTGATGTGAAATGCGCGTAAGCGTACTGCGCAGGGGTGCCACCATGAGTCGATGAAAGTTTTTGCTTTGTTGGGTAGTATCCTTCTTTTTTGGAGGATACCCCACAATGTCAGTATGAAAACAACCGGGAAGAAGTTGCTGTCGTCGGTCATGTCCAGCTCTTCAATAGCCAGCCAGAAGAGTGTCACTAGAAGGAGGATTTGCCAGACGCTTATCCTTTTCTGTTTCCGGGGAGAAGTGGCATGCGCGTTTTCCGGCCGGATGGGATTTTCAATCTTGAATATGGAAGGATACTCCTCCTGAACTGCCAGCAGTTCTTCCAAGGTGTTCATTATTTTCCGGTGTGGGTACTTCTCCAATTCTTTGGCAGTGGTTACTCCGTGGGTGACTCCAGCAAAGTCTACTCCGGCCGCTTGGGCTGTTTCCGCATCTACCGTGCTGTCGCCTATATAGAGGGTCTCGGCTTTGCTGACATGTAGCCGCTTAATGGCAAGGAGTAGCCCTTCGGGAGATGGCTTGGCGGCTTTCACGTCTTCACCACCCACGATGATGTCCATAAAATCTTCAGGAAAATGCTGGTCGAGGAGTTCCTTGATGCGGAATCGGTATTTGGTCGAGATGATTCCGATGCGGGCGCCGGAGTCCTTCAGTGCAGTCAGTACGGACTTGGTTTCCAGGAAAAGCACCGTGTTGACAGTCATATGCGTATCGGCCTCTTTTCGGTATTCTGCCTTGAATCCTGCCAGTTGTCCGGCATCTGTCACGCCGGTGAGGATGGAAAAAGAGTCTTCCAGAGTCTTGCCGATAGTACGTTTGATGTCGTCATCCGTCACCTCTGTATATCCGTGACGGGTCAGTACGTTGCGGAAACAAGTGACGATTCCGCGGGAAGAATCAGCAAGCGTATAATCAAAGTCGAAAAGATAGGTCGTGTAATTCATTGTGACTTTTTGTGACAAAGATAGTGTAAAGTATATTTTTACAAAATAAAAAAGAGGATTAATCGGAATTTTGTATTACTTTTGTTTGCATGAATTCTGTAGAAAAGTGACAAGATGTGTAAGTGTTTTATCCGGTTAGGTTGTTATACTATACACGTTAACCCTATAATGTTATGAATTTGATAAAATCTTGTTGTTTGTTTGTGGTCTTTTCATCCTTTCTGGCATGCACCTCGCAGGTGTCGGATGTGAAGAGTGTGTCTTATACAGAGTTTGTGAATCCCTTTATCGGTACAGATTTTACTGGAAACACCTATCCGGGTGCCCAGGCGCCGTTTGGCATGGTGCAGCTCAGTCCTGACAACGGACTGCCGGGCTGGGACCGTATTTCCGGATATTTTTATCCGGACAGTACCATTGCAGGCTTCAGCCATACCCATCTCTCCGGAACCGGCGCTGGTGACTTGTATGACATCTCTTTTATGCCGGTGACATTGCCTTATAAGGAGGCGGAAGCTCCGCTCGGCATTCACTCTTTGTTCTCTCATTCGGAAGAGTCGGCAAGCGCTGGATATTATCAGGTGCGTCTGAAAGATTATAATATAAATGTAGAGTTGACGGCCACCGAGCGTTGTGGCATTCAGCGGTATACTTTCCCAAAAGCCGATGCTGCCGTTTTCCTGAATTTGCGGAAAGCCATGAATTGGGATTTTACCAATGATTCTCACATAGAAGCCGTCGATTCGGTAACGGTGCAAGGTTACCGTTACTCTGACGGTTGGGCACGCGACCAGCGCCTCTACTTCCGTACACGTTTCTCCAAACCGTTTGCTGCGATGCAGCTCGATACAGCTGCCATAGAGAAAGAAGGCAAGCGGATAGGAACATCTGTCATTGCACGATTCGACTTTCAGACTAAGGAAGGAGAACAGATTCTTGTCAGTACTGCCATCTCCGGTGTAAGTATGGAAGGGGCGGCACGTAATCTAGCAGCAGAAGTACCTGATGATGATTTCGACAAATACCTGGCTGCTGTGCAGGATGATTGGAACGAACAATTGTCCCGGATAGAAATAAAATGCGATGACCGCGATGAGAAAGTCAAGTTCTATACAGCTTTATATCATTCGATGATTGCTCCTACCATTTACAGTGATGTGGACGGCGCCTATTACGGTCCCGACAAGCAAGTGCACCGGGTAGAGGGCTGGACAAATTACAGTACTTTCTCCTTGTGGGACACTTACCGTGCGGCTCATCCTCTCTATACTTTTATTGAGCCGGAACGGGTGAATGATATGGTGAAGTCCTTCCTCGCCTTCTTCGAACAGAACGGCCGCCTTCCCGTATGGAATTTTCAGGGGGGCGAGACAGATATGATGATAGGTTACCACTCTGTGCCGGTTATTGTAGATGCCTATCTGAAAGGTATTGGGGACTTCGATGCGAAAAAGGCCTTGGAGGCTTGTGTAGCTACTGCCAATATCGATTCCTATCGTGGCATTGGGTTATATAAGAAATATGGCTATGTTCCTTATAATGTGACAGATCAGTATAATTCGGAAAACTGGTCACTTTCTAAAACACTGGAATATGCATATGATGACTATTGTATAGCCCGTATGGCAGAGAAGCTGGGCGATAAGGAGGTTGCGGACGAGTTTTATAAGCGTTCCCGTAATTACCGGAATGTCTACAATCCGGTAAGTTCTTTCATGCAGCCCCGTGATGACAAGGGAGAGTTTATCCGGAACTTCTCGCCGGACGACTATACTCCGCACATCTGCGAGAGCAACGGCTGGCAATACTTCTGGTCTGTGCAGCAGGATATTGACGGTTTGATAGTTTTGACCGGAGGTAAGGAACGGTTTGCCCAGAAGCTGGACAGTATGTTTACTTACAATCCTTCTGCAGATGATGAGTTGCCTATTTTCAGCACCGGGATGATTGGCCAGTATGCGCATGGAAATGAGCCTAGCCATCACGTCATCTATCTGTTCAATGCTGTGGATCAACCTTGGAAAACCCAGAAATATGCAGCCCGGGTGATGCGTGAACTCTACCTGAACACTCCTGCCGGTTTGTGCGGCAACGAGGATTGCGGACAGATGTCCGCCTGGTATGTGTTCAGTGCGATGGGCTTTTATCCGGTAGACCCGGTTGGTGGAAAATATGAAATCGGTACCCCCCTATATCCGAAAATGAAGATGCACCTGCCCGGTGGAAAGACCTTTACGGTACTGGCGCCGGCGGTGAGCAAGGAAAATTGCTACATTCAATCTGTCAAACTCAACGGTAAGAACTATGACAAAAGTTATATTACGCATGAACAGATAATGGATGGAAGTGTTTTCGAATTTGAAATGGGGGATAAGCCAGGTCAGGCATGGTACAGTCCCCGATAACCGGCTAACATATGAATGAACATTTCGACTTGACATATAAATCCCTTTTCCGCAGGTATTATACCAACCTGCTGTTCTATGCCACACGCATTGTGGGGGAAGAAGATGCGGAAGATGTGGTACAGGATGTTTTCGTGGAGCTGTGGAAGCGGAAAGATACCATGAAGGTGGGAGAGCAGATTCAGGCTTTTCTGTATAGGGCGGTGTATACCCGTGCCTTGAACGTTCTGAAGCATCGGGACATTGTGAGTGGCTATGAGGCTGTCATGCTCGAAATCCATAAAAAGAGGGTTGAGTTCTATCAACCTGACAGCAATGATGTGGTGAAACGGATAGAGGATGCCGAACTCAGGAGGAAGCTGTCCGATGCCATCAATGAATTGCCGGACAAGTGCCGGATGGTATTCAAACTCAGCTATCTGCATGATATGAAGAATAAGGAGATAGCTGATACAATGGGAGTGTCATTGCGTACGGTGGAGGCCCACATGTACAAAGCTTTGAAGTTGCTGCGTGATAAACTGGGGTATCTGAACCTGATGTTGGCTCTGTTTTTCATCGGGAAAGTAAGTGTTTTTGCGAGCAGCGTTGTTTTATTATCATAATGAAGGAAAGAATGAATAAGTTGAATGAGGAGATATTGGCCAAGTTCCTTATGGGTGAATGTACGGAAGATGAACTTCGTGAGGTGAACGCCTGGCTGGAAGAGTCGGGTGAGAATGCACGCGAATTGTTCAGGCTGGAGGAGATTTACCACTTGGGGAGACTGGGGGATACTTCGAATACACAAGACATAGAAAAGGCCGAAAAGCGATTGTTTAAAAGGCTGGAACAAGAGAAGACGAAACAATACAAGGTACGGAGGATGGTTGGGTGGATACGGTATGCGGCCGTATTTGTGGGCTTCTTCCTTTTGGGTACTTTCGGCTATCTTTTTTATCAGACTTATAGCCAGCCGGAAACATTACTGGCTGTCACCACTCATGATAAGATTAAGGAACTGAAACTGCCGGATGGAACCAAAGTCTGGCTGAATAAAAACACTACCCTGAAATATCCACATGAGTTTGCAGGGAAGGGAAGAAAGGTTTATCTGGAAGGAGAAGGATATTTTGAGGTGATGAGGAATCCGGAAAAACCGTTTGTCGTACAGAGTGAGGTCATGCAGGTCAGAGTATTGGGAACTGTTTTCAACCTCAAGTCTGACAAGGCTAAGATGTCTGCAGTAGCTACCCTTTTGAAAGGCGAAGTAGAGGTGAAAGGTAATCATGGCGAGGGTATGATTATCCTTGCCCCCGGACAGAAAGCCGAGCTGAACGGAATGACTAGGCGTCTGGTGGTGAAGCAGGTGGATACGGGAATCGAAAACTGGCACAATAATGAGTTTGTCTTTGAGAAGGCTGACCTATACACCATTGCGCGTACATTGGAGAATTCGTATGGGGTGAGGGTAATTCTGGCACCGAACATAGATGTAAGCAAGACTTACTCGGGTACACTGAAGAAAAAAGAGAGTGTAGGGGCTGTGCTGAATCTGATAAAGAATGCCATTCCATTGGAGTATAAAATTGTGGGGAACAGTGTTTTCCTCTCCTCAATGAAGTAGGAAGGCCGCACAAATTCGAGATATGACGAGAAGAATTTATTTAATACTAACAACTTTCTAATATTATGCGAAAATTAATCCTATTGTTTTTTTTTGTGAGCAGTGCTTTATGGCTGCATGCCAAAGACTTTACCCGGTATGTCAGTCCTCTTGTCGGCACGCAGTCTACTTTCGAGCTTTCCACCGGTAATACCTATCCTGCGATCGCACGTCCCTGGGGTATGAACTTCTGGACTCCTCAGACAGGTAAGATGGGTGACGGCTGGCAATACGTCTATACCGCGAACAAGATCCGTGGTTTCAAGCAGACACACCAGCCCAGTCCCTGGATTAACGACTACGGGCAGTTCTCCATTATGCCGGTGGTTGGCAAACCCGAGTTTGATGAAGAGAAGCGTGCAAGCTGGTTCTCCCACAAGGGCGAAGTAGCACTTCCTCATTATTATAAGGTATATCTTGCCGAACACGATGTGGTTACCGAGTTCACCCCTACCGACCGTGCCGTATTGTTCCGTTTCACTTTCCCTGAAAATGATCATTCATACATTGTTGTCGATGCCTTTGACAAGGGCTCTTATGTGAAGATACTTCCGGAACAGAATCGTATTATCGGTTATACTACCCGTAACAGCGGCGGTGTTCCCGAGAACTTCAAGAACTATTTCGTGATAGAGTTCGACAAGCCTTTTACTTATAAGGCGTCTGTAGCCGATGGCGTCTTGACCGAGAATAAGGTTGAGCAGGAAGCCGGACATGCCGGTGCTGTTATCGGTTTCAAAACCCGTAAGGGTGAAGTGGTACATGCCCGTGTAGCCTCTTCTTTCATCGGTTTTGAGCAGGCTGACCGTAACTTGAAGGAGCTTGGCAATGACAATTTGGAAACACTGGTTCAGAAAGGTCAGGATGCCTGGAACAAGGTGCTGGGCCGTATTGATGTGGAAGGCGGAACCCTTGACCAGTACCGTACTTTCTACTCATGTTTGTATCGTTCCTTGTTGTTCCCGCGTGCATTCTATGAACTGGATGAGGCGGGAAATCCGATTCATTACAGTCCCTACAATGGGCAAGTGTTGCCCGGCTATATGTATACGGATACCGGTTTCTGGGACACTTTCCGCTGTCTTTTCCCATTCCTCAACCTGATGTATCCGTCGGTGAACAGGCAGATTCAGGAAGGTCTTGTCAACACCTATAAGGAAAGCGGTTTCTTCCCCGAATGGGCAAGTCCGGGTCACCGTGGCTGTATGATTGGCAACAACTCTGCTTCCGTACTGGCAGATGCCTATCTGAAAGGTGTGAAGGTGGAGGATGTGCAGACGTTGTACGAAGGTCTCATCAACGGTACAAAGAATGTCCATCCCGAGGTCTCTTCTACGGGTCGCCTCGGCTATGAGTATTACAACAAGCTTGGTTATGTTCCCTACGATGTGAAAATCAACGAGAACACTGCCCGTACTTTGGAGTATGCTTATAATGACTGGTGCATCTACCGCATGGCAAAAGAACTGAACCGTCCGAAGAAGGAGCAGAAACTCTTTGCGGAACGTGCCATGAACTATAGGAATGTATTTGATAAGGAAAGCAAGCTGATGCGTGGTCGTAATCAAGACGGCCAGTTCCAGTCTCCTTTCTCTCCTTTGAAGTGGGGTGACGCCTTTACTGAAGGTAACAGCTGGCACTATTCCTGGTCTGTATTCCACGACCCTCAAGGTCTGATAGACCTGATGGGTGGAAAAGAGTCTTTCGTAGAGATGCTTGACTCTGTATTTATTGTCCCGCCCTTGTTCGATGACAGCTACTACGGCCAGGTAATCCATGAAATCCGTGAGATGACAGTGATGAATATGGGTAACTATGCCCATGGCAACCAGCCCATCCAGCACATGATTTACCTTTATAACTACGCCGGGGAACCTTGGAAGGCCCAATATTGGCTTCGTCAGGTAATGAACCGCATGTATACTGCCGGTCCCGACGGTTATTGCGGTGACGAGGACAACGGTCAGACTTCCGCGTGGTATGTCTTCTCTGCACTTGGTTTCTATCCGGTTTGCCCTGGTACGGACGAGTATGTATTGGGCGCCCCTCTGTTCCGTAAGGCTACCCTCCATTTCGAGAACGGTAAGTCCCTGACAATTGACGCTCCGGATAACTCACCGGAGAACATGTATATCGAGTCTCTCAAGGTGAACGGCGTGGATTATTCCAGGAATTATCTGACGCATGGCGATTTGCTGAATGGCGGTACCTTGAGGTTTGATATGGGCAGCCAGCCTAATATGAAGAGAGGTACGCAGCCGGAAGATTATCCTTATTCTTTCTCGAATGAACTGAAGAAGTAAAGAATAGTAATAATATAGTAAGAAAAGGGTTGCCTCGAAAATAAGTTGATATATCATTTTGTTATTTACTATCTGTATTATAGGTGTTTTTCTTGAATCAGGTGGAAATAATTATTTACTTCGTTAGTAATATTGAGCAAAATGATATATCAACTTGTTTTCGGGGTAACTCTTTTTTTTAGGATTAATGATAAAAAAGATACTTTTTCAGTAAGTGTATTTTCATTGTCTGTTGTTTTATATAGGAATGCGAGAGAATGAATCTCTCGAAGTAATTTATTGTATAACCTATAAATTGTGTTTATGAAAGACAATTATGCTTTTCGGAGTTCGACGTTCATGCGGGCTTTATTAGTTTTGTTGTTCATGGCAGTTTCTATCCAGTGGGGCTTTGCCCAGTTAAACCTGAATGTGTCTCGCGGTACATTGGGGACAGTCATTGAACAAATCAAGTCTCAATCCAAGTATCAATTTTTTTATGACGACAAGCTGGCTGCGCTGTCAGTAGAAAACGTTAAAGTGAACAATGTATCCATTGAAGATGCTTTGAATGTTATTCTCAAGGGGAAGAACATTTCGTATAAAGTGGAGGACAACATCGTTTATCTTTCAGAAAAGACCGCTACTTCACAAGAAGGTAAGCAACAGGGGAAAGAGCGGACTATTACCGGAGTCGTATCAGATGATATGGGGCCTCTGATTGGTGTGAACGTATTGGTAAAAGGTACCAGCAATGGTTGTATTACAGACCTGGACGGTAACTTTACGTTGACCACTACAGAAGCGAATCCGGTACTTGTATTCTCTTATATCGGTTATAAGTCGCAGGAAATTTCGGCGACCGGTTCAGCTTCCATTAATGTACTGATGCAGAATGACACGCAGATGATTGAAGAAGTGGTGGTCACTGCCCTCGGTATCAAGCGATCGGAAAAGGCATTGTCCTACAATGTACAGCAGGTGAATACGGATGCCATTACTTCCAATAAAGACGCCAACTTTGTAAATTCATTGAGTGGCAAGGTAGCGGGTGTGAATATCAATGCTTCTTCATCCGGTGTGGGTGGCGTATCAAAGGTAGTGATGCGTGGTACGAAATCCATCATGCAGTCTTCCAATGCACTTTATGTTATTGACGGTGTGCCTATTTTCTCCGGACGTGGTACTGCCGGAGGTAAGGAGTTCGACTCTCAGGGTTCTTCAGAACCGATTGCCGACATCAACCCGGAAGACATCGAGTCTATGTCAGTCTTGACCGGTGCTGCCGCTGCCGCCTTGTATGGTTCGGAAGCTGCCAACGGTGCCATTGTCATTACTACAAAGAAAGGTAAAGAAGGTAAGGTGAGCCTTACTGTCAGCAGCAATACCGAATTCACCAATCCGTTTGTGATGCCGAGCTTCCAAAACCGTTACGGTACGGGAACCGGTGGTGTGATGAGTACTTCAGGAGCCATGAGCTGGGGAGCACCTTTGTCTGCTGCCAATAATTACAATTACAGCCCGAAAGATGATTATTTCCAGACGGGTATTATAGGTACGGAAAGTATTTCTTTGTCAACCGGTACAGAGAAAAATCAGACGTATGCATCGGCTGCTGCAGTAAACTCCAAGGGGATTGTTCCCAACAACAAATACAACCGTTACAACTTCACGGTACGTAACACCACTACTTTCCTGGACGACAAGATGACTCTGGACTTCGGTGCAAGCTATATTCTGCAGAATGACCAGAACATGACGAACCAGGGTACTTACAACAACCCGTTGGTGGGTGCTTATTTGTTCCCGCGCAGCAACGACTGGTCTGATATCAGCATGTATGAGCGCTATGACGCTGCCCGTAAGATTTATACGCAATACTGGCCGGTAGGTGACGAAGGTATGGTAATGCAGAATCCTTATTGGATTAACTACCGCAATCTGCGCCAGAACAAGAAGGACCGCTATATGCTGAATGCCGGTTTGAGCTATAAGATTCTGGACTGGCTGACTGTTTCAGGACGTGTACGTTTGGATAACTCCAACAATGATTATACAGAAAAGTTCTATGCTTCTACCAATACACAGCTCACCGAGAGCTCTTCACGAGGTCTTTATGGTATTACCAAGATGCAGGACAAACAGTTGTATGCAGACTTCCTGGTGAGTATCAACAAATATTTCGGTGAAGATTGGTCACTCCAGGCCAACGTTGGTGGTTCATTCTCCGATATACGTTCGGATGCAATGAAAACACGTGGTCCGATTGCTGATGGTGGCGATGCCTTCAGCGGCGAACCGGTAGGTTTGACCAACTACTTTGCCATCCAGAACCTGAGTGCCAGCAAGACACAGCGTTTGCAGGAAGGATGGCGTGAACAGACCCAGTCTCTCTTCGCTTCGGCTGAGCTTGGTTACAAGAACACTTACTTCTTGACGCTGACCGGACGTAACGACTGGCCTTCACAGCTGGCAGGTCCCAACTCCAACAGCAAATCATTCTTCTATCCTTCAGTCGGTGGTTCTGTTGTACTGTCTGAGCTAATGCCTAACTTGAACAAAGATTATCTTTCTTTTATAAAGGTTCGTGGTTCATGGGCATCTGTTGGTAGTGCTTTCTCCAGATATTTGGCTAATCCTCACTATGAATGGAATTCAAGTTCCGGCCAGTGGAGTATCACGACCCAATATCCGTTGTACAATTTGAAACCTGAACGTACCAATTCTTGGGAAATCGGTTTGAACATGCGTTTCCTCAAGAACTTTGAATTGGACGTGACATATTACAATGCCAAGACTATGAACCAGACATTCAACCCGCAGTTGCCTGTCAGCGGTTGGTCGGCTATGTATATCCAGACTGGTGCCGTACGTAACTCCGGTATTGAGTTGTCGCTGAATTACAAGAATACCTGGAAAGATTTTACATGGGATACCGGTATAACCTTCTCCAGTAACAAGAATAAAATCCTGACTTTGGCAGACAATGCCATCAATCCCGTTACCGGTGAGCTGTTCTCTTTGAGCACGTTGAATATGGGTGGCTTAGGTGATGCCCGCTTCTTGCTGAAAGAAGGTGGGAGCATGGGTGACCTTTACTCACTGCGAGATATGAAACGTGATGCCAATGGACAGATTTTTGTGGACCAAAATGGAACGGTTGCTACGGAAGCCATAACGGACCCGGATAAATACATCAAGTTGGGAAGCGTACTTCCTAAAGGTAATTTGGCTTGGCGTAATAACTTCATTTGGAAGAATTTCACAGCAGGTTTCTTGATTTCAGCCCGTTTGGGTGGTGTGGTTTACTCACGTACACAAGCTATGTTGGACTATTACGGTGTGTCCGAGGCTTCTGCCGATGCACGTGATTTAGGTTACGTGTTGGTGAATGGTAGAGATAAGGTAAACCCCGAAACATGGTACGGTGTAGTAGGTAGCGGCACGTCTGTTCCCCAATACTACACTTATTCTGCTACCAATGTTCGTCTGCAGGAAGTATCTTTGGGTTACACCATCCCCAGAAAGTTGTTGAATGATGTGTGCGATATCAAGGTTTCGTTGGTAGGCCGCAACTTGTGGATGATTTACAGCAAGGCTCCTTTCGATCCCGAAAGTGTAGCTTCTACCGATAACTTTTATCAGGGAATAGACTATTTCATGATGCCGGCTTTGCGTAACATCGGCTTTAGCTTGAGCTTTAAATTTTAATACCAAACGATATGAAAAAGAAAAATATTATAAATAAATTGATTGTTGCTCCGTTGGTTATGGGCTTTATGTCCTGTACCGGCAATTATATGGATATCAACTCCAATCCTTATCAACCGGGTGATTTGACTCCGGATGATTATGCACTGGGTTCTGCCATGAGTAACTTGGCAAGTACGGTTATCTCATCAGATGTCAATACGGCACAGTTTACTGATTGTTTGTTGGGTGGACCGTTGGGAGGTTATTTTGCCGATTCAAATGCCGGCTGGTCCAATACAATATCCAATTTTAATGCTACAAATGACTGGACGCGTGTGTTCTTGATAAGTGACCGTATCATTTCAACACTTTACGGTAACTTGAGCACAGTGAAACAAGTATCGGAGAATACCAATAATCCGGTTCCTTATGCCATTGCTCAAATCATAAAGGTTGCTGCCATGAGTCGCGTGACTGATGCGTATGGTCCTATTCCTTATTCTAAAATCGGTCAGGATGGCAAGATTACCATTCCTTATGATACGCAGGAAGAAGTATATAACGCATTCTTCAAGGAACTGGACGAATCCATCGAGGTGCTGACTGAAAACAGAAATGCGGCGTTGGTTGCTTCTGCAGATTTCGTGTACAGTGGTAATGTACAGAAGTGGGTGAAGTTTGCCAATTCATTGAAACTGCGTTTGGCTATCCGTATTGCCAATGTAAGCCCTGCTAAGGCTAAAGAAATGGCTGAAAGTGCAGTGAATCACGAGTTGGGTCTGATTGAAACAAATGCAGACAATGCTACATGGAAGTATTTCGGTACAATTAGCAATCCGTTGTTTGTGGCAGTACGTTACAATGAAGAAGCTTCAGGTGGTGATACCCATCCTGCTGCCGACATCATCTGCTACATGAACGGTTACAACGACAATCGTCGTGCCAGCTATTTTGAGGAATCAAAATGGCCTGGAGAGACTTATGTAGGATTACGTCGCGGTATCAACCTCAGTAAGATGAAGGAGTATTTCATCAATTATTCACGTGTGAAGATTTCCTCTTCTGATCCCGTGCTTTGGATGAATGCGGCAGAAGTTGCTTTTTTGCGTGCTGAAGCCACTGCAATCTATGGTTTCAACATGAAAGGAACCGCTGCTGATTTTTATGAACAAGGTGTCCGTCTCTCTTTCGAACAGTGGGGAGCTACCGGTGTAGACAGCTATCTGGCTGATGAAAGCAGTGTACCTGCTCTTTACAAAGATCCCGCCGGTCTTAATACTTATGAAAAGAACCTTTCAGCCATTACTGTCAAGTGGAATGAAGGGGCATCCAAGGAAGAAAAACAGGAACGTATCATTACCCAGAAGTGGATTGCGAATTGGCCGTTAGGTAACGAAGCTTGGGCTGACTATCGCCGTACAGGCTATCCCAAACTGTTGCCTGCAACCAGTGAAGGTAACTTGAGTGGTGGAATTGTTGATAGCGAGAAAGGTGCACGCCGTATGCCTTATCCTTCTGAAGAATATACAAGTAATACTGAAAACGTGCAAGAGGCAGTAAACAGCTATCTGGGTGGACCGGACAACATGGCTACTGACGTATGGTGGGCACGCAAATAATAACAATAAATGCTGAATAATTATGAAATTATATAAGAAATCATTCAAAGGAATCGCGCTGGCAGCTTTTTCCGTATTGGCATTGTCTGCCTGCTCCGACTGGACGGATTCAGAGAGTATTAAACTGAAAGAACCCGGAATCGACGAACAGTCTCCCGAACTGTATGCCAAGTATCTGAAGAACTTGCAGGAATACAAGAATTCTGACCATAAGATTGTATACGGCTGGTTTGATAATAGTGAGAAAGTTCCTTTCAGCCGCGGGCAGCACATGTCGGATGTTCCCGACAGCCTGGACGTAATTATCGCAACTACTCCCGATTTGGCGGAATTCGAATTGGAAGATATTGCAAATGTACATGAGAAGGGAACGAAAGTATTCTATTCCATCAGCTATGACAATATCTTGAAGGAACATACCGACAAGGTGAAAGAAGGAACAGAAACATCTGCATTCTCGGCTTATCTGTCGGCTGAGCTGAACAGACTGATAGCTCTTGAAGCACCTTTCGACGGTATTGTAGCCGAGTATCGTGGTAGCAATCCTATCTACATGTCCGAAGCCGACAAGGCTGAAGCAAAGACAAATCAGGATACTTTCTTCGGTGTGATATCCAACTGGAAGAGTGCCAATTCAGGTAAGCAACTGGTGTTCCAGGGGTATCCTGCCAACCTGATAGGCCAGTCTGTGCTCTCTTCTTGTGACCATATCATCTTGATTACAAATGATGTCACGGATGTTGCCCAACTGGGGATAGAAGCGCTTCAGGCCTTGATGGCAGACGGTGTTCCGGCTGACCGCTTCATTGTATCGGCATCTACCGTCTCTCTGGATACAACAGATAAGACTACCGGATATTACAATGCTTTGAGAGCTCTGTCGGAAGCTGCTTATTGGGTGACAGAACCGTCTGCAGAGTTTACAAAAGCTGGTCTGGCTATTGAGAACATGCAGAATGATTATTACAATGCTACCAATACCTATCAATACGTGAGAGAAGCTATCAATATTATGAATCCTGCTCCTAAAAAATAAAAGAATATCATGAAACTGAAAAGTATATATTTAGTATCGATGGCATTATTGGCAGGTGTATTTGCTGCTTGTAATGATAATGACGTTGAGAATTTCGATAATCAGGTGTATATCAACGGCTCGGCGATGACCAGTACTGTGTTGTTGAAAAACACTGTTTCCGATACGGAAGGTTCATTCCGGATTTCAATGGCCCGTCCTGAATCGCAGGATATAACTATTGCCTTGAAGGCGGACCCTTCACTGGTAGCTACTTATAACGCTACCTATTATGACACAGCCGAGGCTCTGCCGGAAAACTATTATACGGTAGAAACTCCGCAGGCTACCATTTTGGCCGGTGCTGTCATTTCAGACGACATCACTGTCAGCTTCAAGAACTTGACGGAGCTGGACCGTGAGAAGGTATATGTATTGCCGGTTACGGTAGACCAGGCAAGCATCGGAGTCTTGAAGAGCTCCGGTACCATGTACTACGTGCTGAAGGGTGCCGCATTGATTAATACGGTTCCTGATATTACCAAGAATCTGGTTTACGTAACTTGGACCAATCCAGATGTAGCCAATAATATGAATAAGCTGACGGCAGAAGCGTTGATTCGTGTAAGCAAGTTTGACAAGATGCTGACTTCCATTATGGGTATCGAAGGTAAGTTCCTGCTCCGCATCGGTGATGCCGGAATTCCTCAAAACCAGTTGCAGGTGGCTACAAGTAGCGGCAATGTGACCGATGAGAGTCTGGTTATTCCGACAAACGAATGGACACATATCGCTGTGACCTACGATGCGGATGCAAAAACAGTTATAATCTACATCAATGGTAAGAATATGCTGGAGACTACTTTGGACTGCGGAGTCGTGAACTGGGGCCAGACCATGACCGATGAAGGTAACGGATTCTGGATTGGCCATTCATACAATCGTGACCGTTGGTTGGAAGGTAATATCTCAGAGGTGCGTATCTGGAACAAGGTGTTGACATCAGCAGAAATCAATGCAAAGGACCACTTCTACCAGGTAGAGCCGGATGCTGACGGACTGGTTTCTTACTGGAAGTTCGATGAGGGCGCCGGTACTGCCATTCACGATTATAGCGGAAATGAGAACAATGCTACTGCAGTGGAATCATTGACTTGGACTGCTGTGGAACTGCCCGCTAAATAATTTAGTTATACCTTAATTCAAATAAAAAGATATTGATTATGAAATATATGAATCATGTAAAATCAGGCTTGCTGGCAATGGCTTTTGCATGTGCAGGAATATGCTTCACCGGTTGTGAAGATGATGTTGTCATCAACACCGGCAACAGTGACAAGCTGGATACTGTGGATGGCGTGTATGGCTATGTAAAGTCTGCCGCCGGTGCACGTGAACTTACTCCGATTTCTGTTTTTGGCGACAAGGTTGCTACCGGACATCTCTATTTTGAACTGAGCAAAGCTGCAGAGCAGGATGTTACGGTGACCTTCAAAGTGGACGAAGACGTTTTGGAGGCTTACAATAAGAAGAATGGAACAAGCTATAAAATGTATCCCGCCGATAAGCTGAGCCTGGCGAACGGTGGAACTGCCACTATCAAGGCGGGCGAACAGAAGTCGGCTTCTGTGGAACTGAATATCAATGCCGGAGGCACAATCGGACAGACTTATGCTGTTGCCGTTTCTGCATCTGCCAATAACGGTGTGGAAGTTTCTACAAACAATCAGGAATATATTTACTTGGTAAAGCCTTTGGCTGCTATTCCTGAGAGTATCAGTAAGGGTGATATACTTACACATTGCTTTGTGGAAGTAAATGACGAGAACATCTTGAATATGGGTGAATATACCATGAAGAGCAACGGAAAGCCTTTCTTTGATGTAGTCAGCATTTTTGCTGCCAACATCAATGTGGATAGCAAGACCGGTCGCGTACATGTTTTCTGCAATGACCAGGTTTCCTTCTTGCTGAGAAATGCGGATAAGTTCATCCGTCCTTTGCAGGCTAAAGGCATTAAGGTGGTGATGACTATTCTTGGTAACCATGACGAGGCAGGTATGGGCAACCTTTCGGAAGCTGCTGCCAAAGACTTTGCTAAGGAACTGAAAGCCTACTTGGATATTTATGGTTTGGATGGCATTGACTTTGATGATGAGTACACCAGTTATAATAACTCCAATCCCAGTCCCGGCTTCGAAAAACGTTCACGTGCCAACTTCGCGCGCTTGGTTTACGAATGCCGCCAAGTGTTTGGCAAAAAGTTGATTGGTGTGTATGAATATGGTTCTCTCGACTCTCCCGACGGCGAGGTAGAAGGTGTGAAAGTAGGTGATATTGTGGATTATATGACCTACGGTTATTACCAGAATCAGAATCCTAATGGAGCCTTTGGCCGTGAAGAGTCTCATTTTGAGAACCTGCCCAAATCCAAGTATGCTCCGTTACCCTGGAAGATTAATGATGAGCTGAACGGAGGCTGGAGCGGATTTGACAAAAGCAAATTCCAAAAAGTGAAGGATGAAGGTTATGGTATTCAGATGTTCTACAACCCCAAACCACTGATGTATCAGTATTACGTGTTGCTTTCGGAAATAAGTGAGGTGCTCTTTGATGATGGAGTGGAATGGAGTGGCAAGTACTGGAGCCGTACCGGTGAAGCTTATCAGGGCAAAATGTTGGGTTATGAAGATTTGGTCGGCGAGTGGAAGGTAACTTCCAGCAATTCCCTCTTTACCTATGTGGATGAAGAAGGTAATCCTCGCTGGTGGGATTGGAAAGGCAGTCAGGAGTTTGAGAAGAATGTAATTATAGAGAAGGATGAAGAAGGTACCGGATATGTGGTTTACAACTGGGGTACTTTCCCCGAAATCACCGGTAAGTATCCGATGCATTGCGATTACTATAACGGTGCACTGCTCATCTATCCGCAAACCATTCATGAGGGCGATGCTGAAGACCCTGCTACCTACAAGATGCATTTCGGTACTTACAGCAAGAATTTCCAGTGGAAAGCATATCCTAACTATGATGATTACTATATGGATGGTGCTATTGCTCCTAACGGTGATATGCATATCTATGGCTTAGGCAACAGATGGGCTATCAATCCCTATAAGTATGTAGGCGGTGAGATTGAGACCGACATCTTCCCCGATGTTCCTTACTTCGTGAGTGAGAACTATACGATGAAGAAGGTACGCTGATGCCGTGTTTTCCGTAAACTGAGGTTTCGGAAAACGGATGCTTGAACCTTTTCATACATGAAACAAAGGAGGGCTTTGCTCAAAGTAATAGGGCGGCCCTCCTCAAGCATTCTCATATAACAAGATTCTATTATGAAGCTATACACCTACTTATACAATAAACAATATGAAGAAAAACATGAAATCTAGTTCCATACTGTTGGGCGGACTTTTTCTGCTGGGGGCGGTTTGCAGCTGTACCCAGACGGCACCGGACTATGCGTCTTACGTCAATCCGTTCATCGGTACGGGTGGACATGGGCATACCTATCCCGGAGCGGTAGTTCCCAACGGGATGATTCAGCCCAGCCCCGACACGCGTATCTACGAGTGGGATGCCTGCTCCGGATATTACTATGCAGATACTACTATCAACGGATTTTCACATACCCACGTCAGCGGTACGGGTTGTGCCGATTACGGGGATGTGCTGCTGATGCCCACTGTAGGTCGGCAGGATTACCACTCCATGGGCTCGAAGAGCCAGCAGATGGCGTACGCCTCTGCCTTTTCCCACGAGAATGAAACAGCCGAACCGGGATATTATTCCGTATTTTTGGACCGCTACGGGGTGAAAGCCGAACTGACCTCTACCAAACGTGCGGCGATTCATCGCTATACCTTCCCGAAAGCGGAAGATGCAGGTTTTATCCTCGACCTGGATTACAGTATCCAGCGCCAGAAGAATGAACAGATGGAGCTGGAAGTAATCAGCGATACTGAAATCCGTGGACGCAAGAAGACTGTATATTGGGCTTTCGACCAGTATATCAACTTCTATGCCAAGTTCTCCAAACCATTCACCTATACGCTGGTCACGGACTCCATGGCATTGGACGAAGGCGGTCCGCTTCTGCCTACAGCTAAAGCTTTACTGCAATTCCAGACGGAGCCCAATGAGGAGGTATTGGTAAAGGTAGGTGTGTCTGCCGTGGATATGGACGGTGCCCGCAAGAATGTGGAAGCCGAAATCTCCGGATGGGATTTTGACGGTGTGCGCCGTGCTGCCCGCCAGCAGTGGAACACTTATCTTTCCAAGATTGACATCGATACGAAGGACAACGACCAGCGTACCATGTTCTACACGGCACTTTACCACACGGGTATGCAGCCCAACTTGTTTACCGATGCTGACGGACGTTACTTTGGTATGGACTTGAAGCCCCATCAAGGCAGGGTGGACGAGCCTATCTACACCATTTTCTCTTTATGGGACACTTTCCGTGCCTATCATCCGCTGATGACGATTATTGATCCTGAACTGAACGAGGCTTTCATCCGTTCGCTCATCCAGAAGTCCCGCGAGGGCGGCGTCCTGCCTATGTGGGAACTGGCCGGAAACTATACGGGTACCATGATTGGTTATCATGCAGCCTCCCTCATAGCGGATTCTTATGTAAAGGGATACCGTAACTTCGACGTGCAGGAGGCTTACAAGGCTTGCCTCCGTACGGCAGAATACGATACGACGGGTATTATCACCCATCCTTTGGTTGTGCCGCATCTGATGCCGCAGGCCAAGTACTGGAAGAACAAGATTGGCTACGTGCCTTGCGATAAAGACAATGAATCTGTGGCTAAAGCTTTGGAATATGCTTACGATGACTGGTGTATCTCCGTACTGGCAGGTGCTTTGGACGACGAAGCCAACCGCGATAAGTATGCGGCTTTTGCCGAGGGATATAAAGTTTATTTCGATCCGAGTACCCGCTTCATGCGCGGACTGGACAGTGAGGGCAACTGGCGTACGCCTTTCAACCCCCGCGCTTCCAATCACCGTAACGATGACTATTGCGAAGGTACGGCATGGCAGTGGACTTGGTTCGTTCCCCACGATGTGGACGGACTGGTGGAACTGATGGGAGGACGCGACGCCTTCATCGGCAAGTTGGATTCTCTGTTCACGGCCGATTCCAAGCTGGAAGGTGAATCGACCTCGGTGGATATTTCCGGTCTGATAGGCCAGTATGCCCACGGCAATGAGCCAAGCCATCACATTGCCCATCTCTACAACTACGTAGGCCAGCCCTGGCGTACGCAGGAGATTGTGGATGAGGTGCTGCATACGCTTTACTTCAACAACCCCGACGGACTTTCGGGCAATGAAGACTGCGGACAGATGTCTGCATGGTACATTCTGAATGCGATGGGCTTCTATCAGGTATGCCCCGGCAAGCCGGTATATTCCATCGGACGCCCGCTGTTCAACGAGGCGACCGTTCATCTGAAAGACGGCAAGTCGTTCAAGGTGATAGCCCACAACAACAGCCGCGACAACAAGTATGTGCGGAGCATTGTGCTGAACGGCAATAAGTTGGAGACTCCATTCTTCACGCATCAGGATATAGTGGACGGCGGTACGCTGGAGCTGACTATGGGCAGTGAACCGTTGAAGTGACACAGATAATATACAGAAGGGATGAGCCGAAAAAATCATAATCCTATATCGTGGGTCCCCACCGTATATTTCGCCATGGGATTGCCGTTTGTGGTGCTGAACATGGTTTCTGTGTTGATGTTCAAGGGGCTGGGTATCGGTGACGCGCAGATTGCTCTGTGGACGTCGCTCATCATGATGCCCTGGACGCTGAAGTTCCTTTGGAGTCCGTTCCTTGAAATGTTCAAGACGAAGAAGTTTTTCGTGGTACTGACGCAGATGGTTACCGGAGCAGGTTTTGCTCTGGTGGCTTTGGCGTTGCAGTTACCGTTCTTTTTTGCGATATGCATTGCGCTGCTGGCAGTGATTGCTTTCAGCGGAGCCACGCACGATGTGGCTACGGATGGTGTCTACATGTCGGAACTGAACAAGCAGGACCAGGCCAAGTATATCGGTTGGCAGGGAGCCTTCTACAATATAGCGAAGATTGTGGCGTCCGGCGGGTTGGTCTGGCTGGCAGGTGCCTTGCTGGTAGGTTTCGGTGGGGTGGAGGGTGCCACAGAGGCAGTCCGCCACGAGGCTACCCGGCATGCATGGATGACGGTGATGCTGATATTGGCGGCGGTGATGCTGCTGCTTGGCTTCTACCACATGCGCATGCTGCCATCGGGCGGTGCTGCCGCATCCGGCGCCAAGTCGGCAAGAGAGACGTGGGAGCAGTTGGTGGCGGTAATCAAGGATTTCTTCTTGAAGAAGCACATCTGGTACTATATAGCGTTCATTATCCTTTATCGCCTTGCCGAGGGTTTTGTCATGAAGATTGTCCCTCTTTTCTTGAAGGCGGAGCGTTCGGCAGGTGGCTTGGGACTGAATGAGCAGCAGATAGGTTTGTACTACGGCACTTATGGGGCGGCCGCCTTTGTGCTGGGGTCACTGTTGGCAGGCTATTACATTTCGCACCGGGGATTGCGGCGGACGCTGTTCTCTCTGTGCTGCATCTTCAATCTGCCTTTTGTGGCGTATACCCTGCTTGCCATGTACCAGCCGGAAAGCGGGTTGCTGATAGGTAGTGCCATCGTGCTCGAGTACTTCGGTTATGGTTTTGGTTTTGTGGGACTGACTTTGTTCATGATGCAGCAGGTGGCGCCGGGAAAGCACCAGATGGCACATTATGCCTTTGCTTCGGGCATCATGAATCTGGGTGTGATGTTGCCGGGCACAATCAGCGGTTTTGTCAGCGACTGGTTGGGGTACGAGGCGTTCTTTACCTTCACGCTGTTTGCCACCATTCCGGCGTTCCTCATTACGTACTTCATACCATTTACGTATGCCGATGAGAAGAAACAACAATAACCAATTAATAATATAGAGCAATTATGAGCAACAAAATCACAATGCCTTGGGAAGAACGGCCGGCAGGCTGTAAGGATGTAATGTGGCGTTATTCGGAGAATCCCGTAATAGACCGCTACCATATTCCGTCGTCGAACAGCATTTTCAACAGTGCGGTGGTTCCGTTTAAGGATGGTTATGCCGGTGTGTTCCGTTGTGACAACCGGGCGGTGCAGATGAATATCTTTGCCGGTTTCAGCAAGGACGGCATCCACTGGGAAATAGAGCATGAGCCAATCAAGTTCAAGGCCGGGAATACGGACATGATAGAGTCCGAATATAAATACGATCCGCGCGTGACATGGATTGAGGACCGCTACTGGATTACGTGGTGCAACGGCTACTACGGCCCCACCATCGGCATCGGCTATACTTTCGATTTCAAGGAGTTCTTCCAGTGCGAGAATGCTTTCTTGCCTTTCAACCGCAACGGTGTGTTGTTGCCTCAGAAGTTCGATGGCAAATATGCGCTCTTGAGCCGTCCCAGCGATAGCGGACATACTCCTTTTGGCGACATCTACATTAGCTTCAGCCCTGACATGAAATTCTGGGGCGAACACCGCCATGTGATGGCTCCTACGCCTTTCCCCGAAAGTGCCTGGCAGTGTACCAAGATAGGGGCAGGTTCGGTACCGTTCCTCACGGACGAGGGTTGGCTGATGTTCTATCATGGCGTGATAACCACTTGTAACGGTTTCCGTTACTCCATGGGAGCAGCTATTCTGGATAAGGACAATCCTGCCAAGTTGCTCTACCGCACCCGTGAGTATCTGCTTGCGCCTGCTGCTCCTTATGAGTTGCAAGGTGATGTTCCCAACGTGGTGTTCCCTTGCGCAGCGTTGCAAGATGGAGAACGTGTAGCTGTATACTACGGTGCAGCCGATACGGTAGTGGGGCTTGCCTTTGGGTATATCCGCGAGATTCTGGAGTTCACGAAGCGCACAAGTATTTTGTAAGTACCAAGCAGTTGGCAGGCGCTCGGTATTGCTGAAAAGCGCCTGCCGTAACTGCTTTATACTTAGTGTAATATCACTGCAAAGATACTGCATGCTTTTTGCAGTGCTACTGCAAAGCCGTTGCAGCGCCACTGCAAAGCTGATGCAGCGTCACTGCAAAACTGTTGCAGTGCTACTGCAAAGTAGTTTGCAGTGTCACTGCAGACCGTTTGCAATAACTTTGCAGAGTGCATGCAATGACACCGGCATGGGTAGCGTGCTCACTAACTAATAAAGAACAAATCCTTACTATATTATGAAACGACTGATTACTTTCTGTATCATCTCCTTTGGAATGCTCACGGCATCTATGGCTGCGGAGAAACAGCCGACGGACTATGTGAATCCTTTTATTGGTACCACCAACTTCGGCACTACGAATCCGGGAGCCGTCTGTCCCAACGGAATGATGTCCGTAGTGCCCTTCAACGTGATGGGCTCGGAGGACAACAAATACGATAAAGATGCCCGTTGGTGGTCCACTCCCTATGAGTATCACAATTGTTTCTTCACCGGATATTCGCATGTCAATTTGAGCGGTGTGGGCTGTCCGGAATTGGGCTCTTTGCTGCTGATGCCCACTACGGGAGAGCTGTCCGTGGATTACAAGGAGTATGGAAGCCGCTATAAGGACGAGCAGGCATCTCCTGGATATTACAGCAACTTCCTGACTCGCTACAATGTGAAGACGGAAGTGACGGCAACTCCCCGCACGGGTGTGGCGCGTTTCACTTTTCCTGCAGGACAAAGCCATGTGCTGCTGAACCTGGGCGAAGGCCTGACTAATGAATCGGGAGCTTTTCTGCGCCGGACGGGTGAGTGCGAGTTTGAAGGTATGAAGCTGCTGGGTACTTTCTGCTACAACCCGCAGGCCGTTTTCCCCATCTACTTTGTGATGCGTGTCAACAAGCAGCCTGCCGCTTCGGGCTACTGGAAGAAGCAACGCCCCATGACCGGTGTGGAGGCTGAATGGGATCCCGATAACGGACGCTACAAACTTTACACCGGCTACGGGAAAGAGCTGGCAGGAGATGACATCGGCGCTTACCTTACATTCCATACCGAAGAGGGCGAGCAAGTGGAAGTACAGATGGGAGTCTCTTTTGTGAGTATAGAGAATGCCAGGCTCAATCTGGATACCGAGCAGCAGGGAAAGAATTTCAGCCAAGTGCTGGAGGAAGCCCGTCGCCGCTGGAACGATGACCTCTCGCGCATCCTTGTGGAAGGAGGTACGGAAGAGCAGAAAACCGTCTTTTATACGGCACTCTATCATACGCTGATACATCCCAATATCCTGCAAGATGTGAACGGGGAATATCCTGCTATGGAGAGTGACAAAATTCTGACCACCAAAGGAGACCGTTATACCGTCTTTTCCTTGTGGGACACTTACCGCAATGTGCACCAGCTTCTTACGCTGGTATATCCCGAACGGCAATTGCAGATGGTGCGCTCCATGCTCGACATGTACCGCGAACACGGCTGGCTTCCCAAATGGGAACTCTACGGACGTGAGACGCTGACCATGGAAGGCGACCCTTCCATTCCCGTCATCGTCGACACCTGGCTGAAAGGTCTGCGCGACTTTGATATAGAACTGGCCTACGAGGCCATGCGCAAGGGAGCCACCCTGCCGGGAGCGGAGAACCTGCTCCGTCCGGACAATGACGACTACGTGTCATTGGGATATGTGCCCCTGCGGGAGCAGTATGACAATTCCGTTTCACATGCCCTGGAATACTATATAGCCGACAATGCCTTGTCGCGCATAGCTGCTGCGCTTGGCAAGAAGGAGGATGCCCGTCTGTTCCACGAACGTTCGCTGGGCTACAAGCATTATTACTGTAAGGAGTACGGTACTTTCCGTCCTATCCTGCCTAACGGTGAATTCTATGCTCCTTTCGACCCGAGGCAGGGAGAGAACTTTGAGCCGAACCCCGGATTTCACGAAGGTTGTGCCTGGAACTATACTTTCTATGTTCCCCACGATGTGAAAGGGCTTGCCCGGCTCATGGGTGGAAAGAAGCCGTTCGTAGACAAGCTTCAGCGTGTGTTCGACGAAGGACTGTACGACCCTGCCAACGAACCGGACATTGCATACGCCCATCTTTTTTCTTATTTCAAGGGTGAGGAGTGGCGCACGCAGAAAGAGCTGCACCGCCTTTTGCAGAAGTATTTCAAGAATGCCCCCGACGGAATTCCCGGCAATGATGATACCGGAACGATGTCCGCTTGGGCTATCTTCAATATGATGGGCTTTTATCCGGATTGTCCCGGAGAACCGGCTTATACGCTGTCTACTCCGGTATTTGATAAGGTGACCATAAAGCTCGACCCTAAGTATTGGGGACGCGACCAACTGGTGATAGAGACGGAACGCCCGTCGGCAGAGTCGCTTTATATCCGTGAAATGGAACTGGGAGGAAAAAAACTGTCCCGATATCGTATCACTCATGAAGAACTGGTGCAGAGTGGAAAACTGCGATTTAGGCTTCGATAGGTATTGTGAGTCAGGATAGCATCGGTGATGGTTTAGGTTGCCCGTCGTTGACAGAGTTCATGTCAGTGGCGGGCTTTTCTATGCAGGTTGGCTTCCGGCAGGCTGATAGGGTATTTCGAACCAGAATTCGGAACCTTTCCCCGGAATAGAGCTGACGCCCACTTTTCCGTTCATTTTCTCGGCAATCATGGTGCAGATGGAGAGTCCGAGGCCCGTGCCTTGTTTAAAGCTGTTTAGCTTGACAAAGCGTTCGAATACATCCTTTTGCTTTTCAGGAGGAATGCCGCAACCGGTATCACGGACAAAGAAGCGAATCCTGTCTTCTTGCGGCAGGTGATAACCAATGTCGATGAAACCTTCTTCCGTATGCTTGAGGGCGTTTGACAGATAGTTGTTCAGTACTTGTCTTACCCGTTTGGGGACTGTGTGAATAATACAGTAATCCGCACCGGGCAGGAGACGTATACTGACTTCGGACGGAAGTTTCAGTTTTGCCATCGTCTGCATTTCATCAAGCGTCTTGTTTACATCCATATCTCCTTCTGTGAATTCGAGAATGCCAGCTTCGATGCGTGACAGGTCGAGAATATCATTAATCAGTTGCAGCAGCAGTTGGGTGTTTTCTTCGATGATATGTATGTATTCCTTTGTATCTTCGTCTTGTATATAATCGGAAAGTATGGAGGAGAATCCGACGATGGCGTTTAGCGGAGTACGTATCTCGTGGCTCATGTTGGCGAGAAAAGCCGATTTCAGGCGGTTGGCTTCTTCTGCTTTCTCTTTGGCTGCCAGCAGTTCGGTGATGTCCAGTGCAGAACTGACAATCCACCTCTCTTTCCCTTTGTTGTAGGACACCAGCGTTTTGTGAAACGACAGAATATACTCTCTGCCTTTGGGATTGACAAAGTGTTTGATGTAGGACTGGGGAATTTCCGACTCTTCAACTTCTTTGTCTGTCTCCTGAATGAAATTATCTTGCATTAGGGGGTTGAACTCCTCTTCATAGTGTCCCACAATATCCTCAGCGGGGACTTCCATCATCTCTGCCGCTTTTTTGTTCCATATCAGGTAACGTCCTTCATCGTTTTTATCTTTTACTGTAGTGGCGATGGGGAGGTTCTCCAGAATACTTTCAAGGAAGAAACGGTATTTTTCGTTTTCCCGGCGTTGGACTTCATCTTCCGTAATGTCGCGTATGAAGGCTATGACATAATTTCTGTTGAGGTAGACCATGCGCACTGCGATATATAGTTTCTCACCACTTTCTATTCTTATCTTTAGGGTCAGGCTGTCCGAAGTGCGGGTATTCAGTACGCGTAACAGCGACGTCATGTATTTCCGGCATTCATCGGCGTCTGTCACTAAATTATTGATATTTAGAACTCCCGGATTCAGGAACGGAAGTCTGTTTGCCTTTTCGGTAGGTGTATTAAGTAGTTTTACGACAATACCTTGTCTGTTCAGCAGATATACTGGAATGTCTATTGCCCGGATAATCTGTCTGTTCAGACTTTTGTATTTATGATTTATCCAGTATAGAAAGCTTGCAGATGTAACGGCAATTAACAGAAATAACTGTACTTCTCCAAATAATGTAAGATGCATACGCGGTGTCTTTCATTTCGTCTGTCCCCATTGACGAAGGTTATTATATAAAAAGCGCGAGGACTGTTATTGCCTATCTGCATTCGAGGCTCTGGAAAATGCCCACGTCATAAATAGACAACAGTCCCCACGCCTAAGTATATAATAACATAGACGTGAAGAAACTGTTGCTATCATCCCATGACGTTTATTGAATTTTCCAGATTCCGAATAGGCAGGGATAATAACTTTCGCTTCTTGCGTTCTTATCGAATCAAGTCAAAAATGGCCGTTATCACTATAACTGCCAAGACTTTGGTGCAAAAGTAGTATATTTTTTTGGATGTACGGTATGATGAGGAGAATAAAGTGTATATGCAAACAAAGCGTGATGGTATTTGACCGTCACGCTTTGTATAGCTTGCCATTAAAAATTGTTAGAGAGAATTGTTAGAGGATTTATTTCATGGCTTCTATAGTGTATCCTTGTTGCTTCAGAAGGTTCAACACTCCATTGTCTCCGGGCAGGTGTCCGGCGCCGACTACGAAAAGGGTAGGGGCTTCTGTCATGATAGCAGGCATCTTTTCAACCCATGCCTTGTTGCGGTTGTCCAGCATGGCTTCCATCTCTCCGGGCAGCGGGTCGCATGAATTGCCGTCGCGCTCTTCCATCAGTTGCAGCATGGCATCCAGGTCCTGCTTTTCATAAGCGGCAATCAGGCGCTTGCTTTGCTCGATACCTTTCTCGATGTCACTGATAGCGCAGTAGAGGAGGTTTGCCTGGCGTTGCAGCGTCTGGCTGTTGAACAGAATGTCTATTTGTGACTGGGCTGTTTCCAGACCGCCAACTTTCTTGCCTTGCTGTCCGGCCTGCTGCTGGAAGTAAGTGTCGAGCTGTTCTTGCGGGTTGAAGCCCGGAGTGTGTTTCATGTAGAGCAGGACGACAAGCTGCTGGTTGATGGCAGCCGGTTTCAGTTGTGCCAGCATGGCAATGTCCACCATCATGTTTTCCTTGATGGCTTTGCCTACTTCTTCGTATTGTTCGGGAGTAAAGAGGCTTTGCAGCGTGGTGTCTTTGGGCATCATCATCTGCTGTTGCATGCTTTGCATGAAGGCGGGAGTCGCCATTTCGCTCATCACAACTTCCCCGTAGACTTGGGCGGTTTCGCTCATGGCCTGCGGCATGGCGGCAATGCTGTCCTTTATACTGAGTGGAGAGAGGTGATAAGTACCGAAAATATAGGATGGTTTCTCTAATCCTTTACCGGATACTTTCCATAAAAGTTGTGCATTGGCGCTCAGCGCAATGCTGATGAATAAGAGGATGCCTAAAAGTTTCTTCATTGTTTTCTTCTTTTAATAGTTTCTGGACTATCAGTCGGGACAGAGTAAAGAAAATCACAAGAAGGGAAAAATTAGTATTATTTTATTCTTCCTCCGCAGAGCCAGTGTTGGGTGTAATATTTTTCCCGGAGGTTGCTGACTATGACTCCCTGGCTGGTGCTGGCATGTATAAACTTGCCGTCCTTGAGGTAGATGCCTACGTGTGCCACTTTTTTGCGGGAAGCACGGCTGGTGAAGAACACCAAATCTCCCTCACGCAAGTTGCGGCGGGAGATTTTACTGCTCTCTTTCAGTTGCCCGTCTGTGCTTCTCGACAGACGGGTGTGGTAAACTTTCTTATACAGTTGCGATACCAGTCCGGAGCAGTCCGTTCCACGTTTGCTGTCGCCACCTGCGCGATAGGGGGTGCCTATCCATTCGGAGGCATGGATGTACAGCTTGTGGTTGTCCTGCAGTTCAATATCCACCCCCAAACGGACGGATGCTTGCGCCAGGGCTTTGTAGTCCAGGCGTGGCGCGGAAGTATGGCAGGAACTTAAGCCTATCAATATGATGGTAAGAGCTACTATATAAGAAAGATATTTTTTCATGCTTCCGAATTTTTTTCTTCTACCGTTTTATCTTCTTTTTCCGTTATTTCTTCTACGGCTGCTTCTACTACTGTTTCTTCTACCACGGCTTCTTCCTCCACACCGACGTTGAAGTAAGCTTCCAATTCCTGCTCGGCAGAGTTGTTCTCATTTCGTATATCGCGGATAATAACACCGTTTTCTAACAATGCAATACGTGGACAAACGTCCACTGTGTGATTCAGGTTATGGCTGGAAATGATGACGGTGGCTCCGTGCTCTTCATTGTATCTTTTCAGCAAGTGTTTGATTACAGACTGTGAACTGGGGTCAAGGAAGTTGAACGGTTCATCCAGAATCAACAGTTGCGGGTGATGTAGCATAGCGGAGATGATGCCGATTTTCTGCTTGTTTCCGGCAGAATAGTTGCGGATGAATTTTTTCTGCCCCATCACTTCGCCGTTCATGAAGCGTTCGAAGGGAAGCAGGCGTTCGTCTACCTCCTCTTTCTTCAGACCGTACATCTTGCCGATGAAATAGAAGTATTCTTCGGGAGTGAGGTAGTCTATCAGGAAACCGTCGTCTATAAAGGCTCCCGTGAAGTTCTTCCAGTCCTCACTTTTGCTGACGTCAATGTCATTGATGGTTACATTGCCCCGGTCTGCCTGTAGCAAGTCAAGAATAAGGCGGAAGAGGGTGGTCTTGCCTGCACCGTTGTTGCCTACCAGTCCCAGCATATCGCCTTGCCCGATGGTGTAGTTCTCTATATCTACGGCTTTTTTTGTGCCGAAATTCTTCTGTAAATTATTGATGCGTATCATGTTAGTGATTGATGTTTAATGATTTCTATTTCTGTCTACTGTCCCTGAAGCCTTCCATATTCTTGTAGCGGCGTTTCATGAGCCGGTGATATACATTCATCAGCCAGAATTTGGAAGTGGCGATGAATGTCACGCCGATGCCGATAAGTATCCAGGGGGTGACCTCTTTGCCAAAGATGGCATTCAGTGCAAAAAGCAGCAGTAAAGGTATGCCGAAAGCACCTCCTGAAATCAGATTCTGCAGACCGGTGCCTATATTCTGCCGGCTGGTCATCTTTGAATTCAGGTCGGTAGTCTTGTTGTTGTAGACTGCCAGTTGGAACAGACAGCAGTATACGGCTCCCGGAATGAATATCAGCCATGCGATGCAACCGAGTACGGATACCTTCCCGGTAACCATACCGGGAATCATCAGAATCGTAGGAATGAGCAATGCAATGCTGTACAGTATGTATTTGGCACGCAGCAGCGAGTAGATAGATTCCTTGCGGCTCATCAGTCCGTCAATGTAATTGCCTTCGTAACCCATCAGTGTGCTGAGGAACATGATGCCGAAGATAATGTAATTATAAAGGACGAAGAAATCTCTCAGACCTCCGTCATACACATCGGAAAAGCTAATGATACTACTGAACATTATCACTACACCGGTGATGGAATAGAGCGAACGCTTACAAATCTTGTTGCGTAGCAATAACTTGAGTTCCAGTCTCATGTATTCGCCTATTTCGCCGTAGCGGTCGAGGAATTTGTATTCGGATACATGTTTTATCCGTGTATCTTCCACTTTGTTCAGTTCATTGTAGATGAGTTTCTGCATCAGGGTGCGGTTGATGAACCACATGAGGGCGATGGCAGCCAGTACACCGATGAATGACAGTATATTGCCGGTGATGAACCCTTCTCCCAGATTGACAAAACAGTCGAAAAGCGGACTGTTGTCCGGAATGAATAGTGCGGCGGCAATGCCACCATATACTACTACCGGTAGTGCCAGCCACCAGATGCGCTCACCCATCAGTGTGCGGCACAACAAGAACCAGTAGTTATTGAATACCATCAGCAGCCAGATGCCAATGCAATAGGTCAGCACACCACTGATTCCATAGAATTTGGTGACGGTGATGATGGAAAACGGAACAAACAGAAACAGCCAGAACAGATTGAAGCCATCCAGTCCGGAACGGATCAGCAGGAAGTCGATAAGACGGTTCCGCTTGATGGGAAGCAGCAGGTAGGGCTTCACTTCCTGGGTGGGTGTTTTTTGGAAAGGCAGGCGTATCAGGAAATCCAGCACAAGGACAAATATCAATCCGGAATTCATTACGTGATAGGCTTCTGTGGCACCGCCGTCAAAGGCGAATGCAAAGGTCGTACCGAAGAATATCAGGTAACCGGCCCAGAAGACAAACATGAAGTACATCCAGAATTTTCCGAATTTACTTTTTTCGTACATCGGATTTCGTTTTTCTGCCAGTTTTCCGTGCTTGCGCAAATCTAAGAAAAGACTCATAGTATTTGTATATATAGAGTTTGTATAAAAAAAGCTGCGCTGCCTTTCATCGAACAACGCAGCCTTCTGTGTGTATGGCTCTCTTATTCTTTGTCAGGAGTTTCAGGACTGATCATTGATACCTCAATCTCGTTCTTCTGCTTGAACAAGTCGTCGGTGAACTTCTGGATGTCCTTCACGGTGATGCTGTTGACAATCTGTTCGTAATCCTTTATCGGATTCATACCGGTGAACAGGTATTCGTCAATGCTTCCCAGCCAGTAGCTGTTCTCCTTCAAGTCTTCGGCATGTTTCTTCAGCATGAACTCCTTCACTTTATTCAAGTCTCCTTCCGACGGACCTGCTTTGGCGATGTTGTCGAGTTCTGCAAAGATAATCTGCATCAGCTTTTCTCTTTTTGCCGGAGCGGTTTCGAATACAATCTGCAAGAGAGCCTTTTCTTTCGGATATTTGCTTAATTGGCCGCCTACATATACACCGTAAGTGCCCCCTTCGTCTTCACGTACCTTGGCTGTATAAACCAAGTCGAGAATCTGGCTGGTCATACTCAGCAGGATGTCATTTTTCAGGTCGTACTTGCAGTCACCGTTCAGCAGGACAAAGTTCGACGCTTTGGCAGTTTCCTGCTTCCGTACGAATTCGTTCTTATAAACTCCCTGGCGCATGTCCACTTTATTGTCCTTGAATGTTTCCTTGCGGTTGATGGCAGGCAGTGAACCCAGGTACTCGGCGATGAGTGGTTTCATTTCCTCCACATTCACATTTCCTACAAAGATAAAGGTAAAATCGCTGGCATCTTTGTAGCGGTCTTGATACATGGACAGAATCTTGTCATAATCCATCTTGTCAATCATGTCCGCCTTTATTCTGGCTCTTCTGGGATGGTGCATGTAAATACCGGCCGAGACAGAGTCACTGAACGCTACCTGGGGATTCATTTCCATATTCTGCAAAGCAGCTTTGTTGCGGTTCTTGTAGGATGCGAAGGCATCGTCGTCACGGCGTGGAGCGGTGAACGTCAAGTAAGTGAGCTGCATCATTGTTTCGAAGTCTTTCGGTGAACAGCTGCCATTGACGGTTTCTGTCTTGTCACCGATACCATAGCTGACGGAAGCTTTCTTGCCGGCCAGAACTTTTTCCAGGTCTACGGCACTGAAATTACCCAGACCACCGACACTCACTGCATCCAGTCCGTTGATGTTGATGATTTCCGAGTCGGGGAACAGGGAACTACCGCCTAGGCTGACTCCCTTCATGCGGATTTCGTCTGCCTTGAAATCTGTCTTCTTGATAATGACCTTGACTCCGTTGGAGAGTGTCAGCGTTGTAGTGCCGAATGTATCATCTGTCTGCTCGGATACAATCTTTCCGCCTTTCAGGGCTTCGGCCATCAAAGGTTCATCCGACACCTTGTCTACGTAGGCAGTCAGTTTTTCAGCTTTAATATCTTTCAGAATCTTCTTGATTGCATCTTCTGTCGGCATTTTCAATCCTTCCTTATCCGGACCGAGAATTGCGACTACCTGGTTACTGTCTGTCACGAGGGCTTGCATCATCTGGTTCAGTGCGGCAACCGGAATGGCGGGAGCTATCTGATTGATGATGGCGTATTCGTTTTCGATGCCCGGAATCGGTTCGTTATCGAGGAAATGACGGACATATTCATCCACGTACTCTTCATTCTTGCGTTTGTCACGCTCGTTATAAGCAGATTCCAGTTGGCGCAGATATTCGGCACGGGCACGGTTGTATTCCGTTTCCGTAAAGCCGAATTGGCGGGCGCGTTCTGTTTCGCGCAGGAGAGTGGCTATTCCATTTTCTATGGCATCTTCCTTGCAGACAACGACACCGGTGAAGGCATCTTTGGTTTTGGCAACAAAGAAATCATCGTCATAAGTGGCGGCATATATATAAGGAGGATTGGCGGTCTGTACCAATTCGTTCAGACGCGCATTCAGCATATTGTTGATGAGCGTGGTTGCATAATTCTGTACCAGATAGCCCATGTCGCCTTTCTGCTCGTCAGGAGTGGCTTCGTGCTTGTTGAAGATGAGGGCTTGTACATTGGACTGTTCCTTGTCCTGATAAACCAATACAATAGGCTCCTTGTTGTCGTTTACCGGATAGTACTCGCGTTTGGCAGCATTGGGCTGGGCGGGAATATCAGAAAACATTTTCTTGATTTGGGCTTCGATGGCGTCCACATCTATATCGCCAACTACCACAATACCCTGAAGGTCCGGACGGTACCACTTTTCATAGTAGTCTCTCAAAGTTTGCGGTTTGAAGTTCATAACGACCTCCATCGTTCCGATAGGGAAACAAGTGGCATACTTCGTTCCTTCGAACATGACTGGAAGCATCTTCTCCTGGAAGCGTTGTATGGCGCTCATACGGGTGCGCCATTCTTCGTTGATGACTCCGCGTTCTTTGTCTATTTCCTTCGGGTCCAGGGTCAAATCGTTACTCCAGTCGTGCAGAATCAGCAGGCAGGAGTCGATGGCTCCCGGAGTAGTGACCGGCACATTGGAAATGTTGTATACGGTTTCGTCTACGGAAGTATAGGCGTTCAAGTTCTCACCGAATTTCACCCCGATACGCTCCAGGTATTGCTTCAGTGCATCACCGGGGAAGTGGGTCGTTCCATTGAAACACATGTGTTCCAGGAAGTGGGCAAGGCCGCGCTGGTCGGCTTCTTCCTGAATGGAGCCTACCTTTTGGGCAATGTAAAAGTCGGCCCGGTTTGCAGGCTGGCTGTTCTTGCGGATATAATAGGTCAATCCGTTGTCCAACTTTCCGATACGGACATTTTTGTCGACCGGGATAGGCGGCATTTGCTGTGCAAATACCTGCTGAAAATTGCAGCAAAGAATTAACGCTACAATCCATAAACCACGTAATAGATGTTTCATATTATTATGAATTTAAATTGTTCTTGAACTATCTGTCGGACAGCCCTTGGATAAATCACAACTTCTGTTGTTTTTTTCGGATTCCATTCCGGATAAATGGAATTTATCTGACTGCTTCCCGGATGCGGACCAATTTGGTCAGCAGGTCTTCCAGCAGGTCGAGTTTCAGCATGTTGGCGCCGTCACTCTTGGCTACGGCGGGATTTTCGTGGGTTTCGATGAACAGTCCGTCTACACCTACGGCAACACCGGCTTTGGCTACGGTCTCGATAAGTTGCGGCATACCTCCCGTGACGCCACTGGTCTGGTTGGGCTGTTGCAAGGAGTGGGTTACATCCAGGATGACGGGGAAACCGAAGGTCTGCATTTCGGGGATGCCGCGATAGTCGATGACTAAATCCTGATAACCGAAAGTAGTTCCGCGTTCCGTCAGCATGACGTTCCTATTGCCTGCTTCCACTACTTTATCAGCCGCAAAGCGCATGGCAAGCGGAGAGAGGAACTGCCCTTTCTTGATGTTGATGGTTTTTCCGGTTTTGGCGGCGGCTACAAGCAGGTCTGTCTGCCGGCAGAGGAAGGCGGGAATTTGCAGAATATCCACATATTCGGCAGCCATGGTGGCTTCTTCGGCTGCATGAATGTCGGTCACGGTAGGTACTCCGAAGGTGGTGTGCACTTTTTGCAGTATCTTCAGCGCCTTTTCGTCGCCGATGCCCATAAAGGAATCCAGGCGGGAGCGGTTGGCTTTGCGGTACGACCCTTTGAATACATAGGGGATTTGCAGTTTTTCGGTGATAGTCACGATACGTTCGGCAATGCGCATTGCCATTTCTTCTCCTTCGATGACACATGGACCTGCCAGTAGGAAGAAGTTTCCGGCGGGATTATTCTTTAATTCAATCATAGGTTGTTACTGATTAAGTATTTTCAATTGGGTATAATCAATGTTATTGCTTCATGCAGTACGCTGATGTCCAGTGGAAAATGACGGTCGAGAATACGTCCGTCCAAATCGACAGAGGCATTTTGCGCACGCAGCACTTTTACTTTTTGCGTACGGTAGGGCATCACTACCTTATGGTTCAGAATCCGCCCTTGGATAAGCATCCACAATCCCGACCATAGTTGCAGCAATTCGGGACGGTAAATGACGGAAACATCCAGCCAGCCATTATAGGGCACTGCACTAGGCGCTTGTCCGTATCCCCACGCACTGCCTATGCAGACAGTCATGATGCGTCCGCGTATATGCTCGCCGTTTATCTTGAGATGCATGCGGTACAGCTTCCGTTCGAAGATAATGGATAGCAGTGCCATGAAGTAAGAGAGGAACTTCACTCCCCAGAAACGCTTGCACTGGTCGGTGATTTTCACGATACGGGCTCCCAGGCCTATGTTGATGGCATTGAGAAAGTAGCGTGTCAGATGCTTTTCACCGTCGTAATAATAGCAGGTACCCACGTCTATTTTCCGGCGGCGGTTGTTGATGATGCAATCCACCGCTTTCTTGTAGTCCGAACTCATTTCCCAATAGTCGGCAAAGTCATTTCCTATACCATTGGGGATGATGCCGATGGCTATATTCTCCTTGTCCGGTGCATTGGAAAGCATGATGCCGTTAATGACGTCATTCAGTGCGCCGTCACCGCCTACTACAACAATGGTGCGGTAGCCGTTGTTGGCAAGGATACCTGCCAGACGCTCTACCGAACCGAACCCTTCGGACTGCACATAGTCGTAAGGCACACCTTTGCTGTCCATGTATTCTTTGATTTCTTTCCACCGTTTCTGCACTTTCCGTGTTCCGGCTTTGGGGTTGTATATTACTCCCAACTTTTCGGGTTCTGCACTCATGATTCTATTTACAATTTGACTATTTACTATTTACGATTTAAATCACCCGGTCACTTTATCGTTTCATCATCCTTCCAACTTCTTCTTTACAAAAGCTATCTTTTCTTCCATCGGCCACCGGGCATTCATCCAATGGATGGTAAATCCACGCCGTTCCATACCGCGGAACCAGGTCATCTGGCGTTTGGCAAACTGGTGGATGGCTGTTTCCAGTTGCGTGAACATCTCTTCATAGGTCAACTTGCCGATGAGATAAAGTGTCAGATACTTGTATTCCAGTCCGTAATAGATGAGGTCATCCGGTTGGATGCCTTGCTCTATCAGAAGGCGCACTTCGTCTATCATTCCTTCTTCCAGGCGCTGGTGCAGGCGGCGGGTGATTTTCTCCCGACGCAATTCCCGGTCGATGTCCACACCTATGATGAGACTGTTCATCTGGGGGAAGGAACGTTCGTCTACTGGGGTATGGGCATAATACTCTTCGATTTCGATGGCTCGTATGGCACGTTTGGCTGTGTCCACGTCCGTGGTATTGTGCAGGCTTTTGTAACCTTTCAGTATGTCGGTCAGTTCTTCCAGCGATTTGTCTGCCAGACGGGTGCGCAACTCGGGATTCTCGGGTACGGGCAGCAGACGGTAGCCTTTCAGTACTGATTCGAGATACATTCCGGTTCCTCCACATACAACGGGCAGGCAACCTTTTTGTTTAATAGTCTCGTAAGCATTCAAGAAATCACGCTGATACTCGAAAACATTGTACTTATAGCCCGGGGCGGCTATGTCGATGAGGTGATGGGGAATCTGTTTCCCGTCGACGGTATAGTCAGCAAGGTCTTTGCCGGTGCCTAGGTCCATCCCCCGGTAGATTTGCCGTGAATCGGCACTGATGATTTCCGTATGGAGTTCGGCGGCCAAGGCGGCTGCAAATGGAGTCTTTCCTGAAGCGGTAGGCCCTAATATGGCGATTAAATCATAGTCTGGCATATATAAGTTCTTGTTAATCTCACTACAAAGATAGTGCAAACCGAATGCAGAATAAAATGAACTCGTTCATTTTTTATGCTGAGGTGCAGCTTATCTTCGTGTTAGTGCAAAGATAATGCAAACTGGGAGTATAATGGAAAGAACTTGCTCATTTTTTTACGTGATGCTATACCTTCTTTTCTACTTTGAAGCAGAAAAAGTGAAAAAGGACGTGAAAACGAGCATTAATCTTATTAAAATGTGTTATGAAACATGCTTTTTTTCTTGGAAAGTTTGTCAATGTCCCAAAAGTCCGTACATTTGCAATGTGTTTTTCATAGTATTAGATTTAAGGTTAACAAAGGTTGGAGTACAGCGGTACTCCTTTTTTTATGCCCTAAACTGAACTTTGGCACTTTTTTTCTATATTTTTACACTATATATTGAATGAACAAACATATTCACCTCTTATGAAGCTCTGTATATAGCTACGCTCAACGAATAGCCCTGCTTGATAAAGCTATTCAGCTATCTGGCAAACGATGACCCGTTTGCCACAGAGATTGTGTATCCTTTTATTCATGAATTTGCAGGATGGTGGAAAATCCAGTGTAAGCTGCCCCCTAAAACCAAGCGATTCTGCCCCCTTGTGCTAAA
>NZ_QTMH01000020.1:5760-80332 GCF_003603065.1 Bacteroides sp. AF20-13LB | reverse complement strand
CAATTAACCTACGCTCATTTCCAATAAATTACACTCTTTTCGTAACTTCCGTATGCAAATATAAATTAGATGAGCTACCTCAGTTATTTAATGTACTGAAAGGTGATATGAGTTTAGTAGGCCCACGTCCGGAAGTCCGAAAGTATGTAGAACTATATACGGATGAACAACGTAAAATACTTTCTGTTCGTCCTGGAATAACAGATTATGCTTCCATAGAATATGTTGATGAGAATACTATACTTGGGCAGGCTGATGATGCGGATAAAGCGTATGTAGAACGGATTTTACCGGATAAGATACAGTATAATATGAAATATATCAATCATCGGTCAGTGAAAGAATATTTCAAAATTATCTTTTTGACCATATGGAGTATCATACATTGAAAAGACGATTGTGCATGGTTATAAACTGGTTATTTATTCCTCATTATGTTCGTAAAACAAAATAAGGGAATTATTTTCGGAAAAAATTGTTAGAACTTATGTCAATTGCCCAATATTGTTTTACTTTGCTGTCAAATAGTAAGCAATACAGCAATTGATATGCAGAAATTATTGTCTTTGCCGCCTAATCTGGTGTCGGCATTCTATGAACTGGAAAATGTGGACCGTACGAAATGGTTTTGTACTTCCGACCCGGTGGGAATGAAACTTGGCTCGGGCGGGGGAACTACCTGGCTCTTGAGAGAATGGCAGAAGGAACGGGATAGGAAGTATTTGGCGGAGGAGCGTATTCCAACAGAAAAGTGCATTCCAACAGAGAAAAGCCTTCCAGCAGAGAAGCGTATTCTGCTGCATGCCGGAGGACAAAGCCGTCGTTTACCGGGATATGCACCGTCGGGCAAGATATTGACCCCGATTCCGGTGTTTCGCTGGGCGCGTGGACAAAAACTGGGACAGAATTTATTATCCCTTCAACTCCCACTTTACGAAAAGATTATGGAGCGTGCTCCCGAAAGGCTGCGTACGCTGATTGCCAGCGGTGATGTGTATATCCGTGCGGAAAAGCCGCTTCAAGAGATTCCCGATGCAGATGTGGTGTGCTACGGATTGTGGGTAGACCCGTTGCTCGCTACACATCATGGTGTGTTTGTCTCGGATCGGAATCAGCCGGAATCCTTGGACTTCATGCTTCAGAAACCCTCTCTGGAGGAATTGGAAAACCTCTCCAAGACACATCTCTTTTTAATGGATATCGGCATCTGGCTATTGAGCGACCGGGCCGTTGACTTGCTGATGAAACGTTCGCAGAAGGCAGATGGGGCTTTGGACGTGGATACGCCATATTCCGACTTGAAATACTATGACTTGTATGCTGACTTTGGCTTGTCCTTAGGAAATCATCCCCGTATTGAGGATGAAGAGCTGAATAGCCTCTCCGTCGCCATATTGCCTTTGCCCGGAGGCGAATTCTACCATTATGGAACAAGCCGCGAACTGTTGTCTTCAACCGTCACCTTACAGAATAAGGTCTACGACCAGCGCCAGATTATGCACCGGAAGTTGAAGCCCAATCCGGCCATCTTTGTGCAGAATGCAGAAGTGCATCTCCCCCTTACTCCGAAGAACGACAGTCTTTGGATTGAAAATAGCTTTGTTGGGGCTTCTTGGCGGCTGGGGGCACGGCAGATTATCACGGGTGTTCCCAAGAATGACTGGAGGCTGACCATTCCAGACGGTATCTGCATTGATATAGTTCCGCTTGCCGACCAGCGCTGGGCAGTACGCCCCTATGGTTTTGACGATACTTTTAAGGGGGATATTCGGGATGAAAAGACACTGTTCCTTGGAATGTCGTTTTCGGAATGGCTGGTCGAACGGGAATTGTCGGTGGAAGACATCACCGGCAGAAAAGAGGACCTGCAGGCTGCTGCCATCTTCCCGGTTGTGGAAGATAAAGAGCAGATGGGGACAGTGCTTCGATGGATGGTTTCCGAACCGGGCTTGACGGAAGGAAAGGCTGTCTGGCTGGAAAGTCGTCGGTTGTCCGCCGACGAAATTTCAGCACAAGCCGACTTGCGTCTGCTGTATGCACAGCGGGAGAGCTTCTGCAAAGGAAACTGGGAAGTGCTGGCACGCAACCATGCAAAGAGTGTATTCTATCAACTCGACTTGATGGATGTGGCCGGTGAATTCCATAAATTCGGCATTGACAAGCCGGAAGTGTTGCCGACAGATGCCTCGCTGATGCAGCGTATCCATAACCGGATGCTGCGTGCACAGATTGAGAAGCTGGACGGAAGGGACTTCAAGGCAGATGAGCAGGCCGCATTCAACTTGTTGCGCGAAGGATTGCTGACTGATTTGTATGAACGCAAGAGCAGTCCTCGCCTGAATGTGTATAGTGACCAGATTGTATGGGGGCGTAGCCCCGTACGCATAGATATGGCGGGAGGATGGACGGACACTCCGCCTTACTCCTTGTTTGCCGGTGGGAGTGTGGTGAATATTGCCATTGAACTGAACGGGCAGCCGCCTTTACAAGTGTACATCAAACCTTGCGCGGAGCATCGCATCGTGTTGCGCTCCATTGATATGGGAGCCATGGAGGTGGTGAATACTTTTGAGGAATTGCAATCCTATTGCATGATAGGTTCCCCCTTTTCCATTCCCAAAGCAGCATTGGCGCTGGCCGGGTTTGTTCCGGCTTTTTCAGAAACGGCTTATCCTTCGCTGGAAAAACAACTGGAAGCCTTCGGCACAGGTATAGAGATTACATTGCTTTCTGCCATACCTGCAGGTTCCGGTCTGGGCACAAGCTCCATTTTGGCTTCTACTGTCTTGGGTTCATTGAGTGACTTTTGCGGACTGATGTGGGATAAGAACGAAATATGCCGCCGTACGCTTGCCCTGGAACAGTTGCTGACGACCGGTGGCGGTTGGCAAGACCAATACGGTGGGGTACTGCAAGGTATCAAACTGTTGCAGACGGAGGCTGGATTTGCCCAGCAGCCATTGGTACGCTGGTTGCCCGAGCATTTGTTTACCCATCCGGAATACCGAGATTGCCATCTGCTGTATTATACGGGCATTACGCGTACAGCCAAGGGCATCCTTGCAGAAATAGTACGCTCCATGTTCCTCAACTCTTCCCTGCACCTGGGGTTATTAGAAGAGATGAAAGCACATGCCTTGGATATGGCCGAAGCCATTCAACGGAATGACTTCAAGAGTTTCGGAACACTGGTAGGCAAGACATGGATGCAGAAGAAGGCACTGGACAGTGGAACAAATCCTCCTGCCGTAGAGGACATCATCTGTCAGATAAAAGACTATACCTTAGGATATAAACTGCCGGGAGCCGGTGGGGGAGGTTATCTGTATATGGTGGCTAAGGATCCGCAGGCAGCCCTGCGCATCCGTGAGACCTTGACGCTGAATGTACCGAATCCGAGAGCCAGGTTCGTAGAAATGTCACTCTCGGATAAGGGATTCCAGGTGTCGCGGAGCTGAAATTCATCATTCATGATGATACGGCCCCCCGTTCAGTATGGTCATCGCCCGGTAGAGTTGCTCCACAAAGATGAGGCGCACCATCTGATGGGAAAAGGTCATGCGTGAGAGGGACATCTTCTCGTGTGCCGCTTCGTACACTTTGGGGGAGAATCCGTAAGGGCCTCCGATAATAAATACCAGCCGTTTGTTCACGGTATTCATCTTGCGCTTCATATAGTCTGCAAACTCTATGGAGCGCATTTCTTTTCCACCTTCGTCCAGCAGTACGACCACATCTCCCGGCTGGAGAGCTTTCAATATCAGTTCCCCTTCCTTTTCCTTCTGCACTTCCATGGAGAGACTCTTGGTGTTTTTCAGTTCGGGGATGACTTCCATCTCGAATGAGAGATAACGCTTGGTACGTTGCACATAGTCGTTGATGGCTGTTATAAAGTGTTGTTCTACAGTTCGTCCTACAACGAGCAGAGTAGTTTTCATACTGGTTCTGTTTTGATTAGCGCACAAATTTAGCATTTTTTTATTGTATTTTGAGACAAATGCTTACCTTTGCCTATCATAAATACTTGTGAAAATGAAAAAACGGGTAATCTTTTTGTTGACCGGTCTCTTCATTTGGACGTCTGTGCTGCTGGCCCAGAATGTTCCCGAGGGAGTGATTGGAGCCTTCAAGGAAGGAAACTCTCAGGAGCTCAACAAGTATCTGGGTGACAAGGTCGATTTAATCATTCAGAATAAGTCGACCCACGCCGATAAGCGGACGGCAGAGGGCACAATGGCTGCTTTCTTCTCCAACCACAAGGTCGGCAGTTTTAATGTGAACCATCAGGGGAAGCGCGATGAGTCCGGTTTCGTCATCGGTATCTTGATGACCGCAAATGGAAACTTTCGGGTGAATTGTTTCTTCAGAAAAGTACAGAACAAATATGTCATACATCAAATAAGGATAGATAAAACAGATGAATAAGGAAGAAGAATTGATTGACAGGCTGATAGACCTGGCTTTCGCCGAAGATATAGGCGATGGAGACCATACAACCCTTTCGTGCATTCCTGCTACGGCAATGGGCAAATCCAAACTGTTGATAAAAGAACCGGGCATCCTGGCCGGTATCGAGATAGCAAAGGAGGTGTTCCGCCGTTTCGATCCTACCATGAAGGTGGAAGTGTTCATTAATGATGGTACAGCCGTAAAGCCGGGCGATGTGGCCATGATTGTGGAAGGCAAGATACAGTCTTTGTTGCAAACGGAGCGTCTGATGCTGAACATCATGCAGCGCATGAGTGGCATTGCCACCATGACACATAAGTATGCCGAGCAACTGAAAGGTACGAATACCCGTGTACTTGATACCCGCAAGACTACTCCGGGCATGCGTATCCTCGAGAAAATGGCAGTGAAAATCGGTGGCGGCGTAAACCACCGTATCGGCTTGTTCGATATGATTTTGCTGAAAGACAACCATGTGGACTTTGCGGGAGGCATCGACAAGGCCATCAACCGTGCGAAGGAATATTGCAAGGGAAAAGGCAAGGACCTCAAGATAGAAATAGAAGTGCGCAACTTCGACGAATTGCAGCAAGTGCTCGATTTGGGTGGTGTAGACCGTATCATGTTCGACAACTTTACGCCGGCAATGACAAAGAAGGCCGTAGAGATGGTAGGCGGCCGCTATGAAACGGAATCTTCCGGCGGCATCACGTTTGATACGCTCCGCGACTATGCCGAATGCGGTGTGGATTTTATTTCCGTAGGAGCTTTGACGCACTCTGTGAAAGGATTGGACATGAGCTTTAAAGCATGTTGACAAAGGCGGAAAGCATTATTGCAGAATAATAAGGAAAGCCTCTCATAAAGAATGTTGCATTACGGCAGACTTATGAGAGGCTTTCTCTTGATAACCAGCAGAGTAATGACTCCTGAAAAAACAGATGGTGTATTGGGGTGAAACAGATGGTCTGTTGGGGACGGATAGATGATGCGTTTGGCTATAACGGATGATGTGTTTCAGAGTAATGGATAATAGCGTAGGAAGATATGAAAAACATAACATGGAATAAAGTAAAAACAACTGTCAAAGGTTGGCAAGTGGGAGACTACATCCGGCAGACTTCCATTGTGGTGATTGGTGTACTGATTACCTTTGCCGGTAGTGAGTTGGTTACTCAAAACTCCGAGAAGAAAGATATTCAAGCCACCATGTCGCTGATTAGGGATGAACTGAAAAGCAACCGGGAGAATTATGAGAGTATCGTTTCAGAGTTTAGAGAGGATGAACGTCTTTCCAGCTTATTGGTGGAGTATGACTTAAAGCATCGGACGATACCAGAAGATTCATTGATACAGTTCCGCTTTCTTATGGGGCATATCCGCAGTTTTTATTATAGTCAGAATGCATTGGATATACTTAAAAACTCCATGTTGATGCAGAAGATTTCAGATAAAGAGCTACTGTTGCAGTTGACCGGAATCTATGAGGTATTGGATGGATTTAGGGCGACTATGAATGGCTATTACGATATGAAGGACGAAATTATGGTTCCTTTCCATTTGGCATTGACTGATGAACAGACGGACCAGATAAATCGTGGAGGATATGAGGCGTGGGATATTTACTTGTCGGACAGGTCGGTACGGAACTTTGTCAGGGTAGCGCGGAACTATTTTACGCCGGACTATGTAGAACGTGTGGGAAAACGTATAGACGAGGCAATACAAGCGCTTGAGAAAAAGTATCATTTAGAATGAAAAGATATGGGAAAGACAAGCTTTAACAGGTTGAACCATAAGATAAAAAGTTGGCGCATAGGTGATTATTTCCGCCAGTTCAGTATTGTGGCTGCGGGCATCATTGTCACTTTCTGGGGAAATGACCGGATTACCGAGAATGCCCGCCAAAAGGAAGTGCGTGCTACGATGCAGTTGGTAACGGAAGAGTTGGAATATAATAGGCAGGAGCTCCGTAATATAAAGCACTTGTTGGATATTGACATACACATGAGTCTGTTGTTGAGGGAACATGATATGGATGTATCCAAGATACCGACAGATACTCTGTGGAAGTATGGCAAGTTTTTCAATAATATGGATGAATTTTCTTATAGGACAGATGCGCTGGATGTGCTGAAAGGTTCTTCATTGATGCAGTATATACCGGACAAACGTATGTTGCAGGATGTATTGCAGACTTATTTTGAGTTGGGCAGGAAACAAAAGGATGTCAGTGATTACTATGCAACGAAAACAGATGCTCTTATGAGTGCTGCCATGTCCAGGGAGTGGGCGAATGTTTTTGACGGTGGCGACGGTCTTCGGGACCAGGCCTTGTTTCTTGTGCAGTATAAGAAATTTATCAATTACGTCAACATGGTTCCCGGTTTTCTGTATTGGCATGAATTTGATGAATTGGATGAAAGGCTGGCCAAGCAGATTCAAGTATTGAAAGCCAAATATAAGTAATCTCCGTTCTTTAACATCTTTTTATATTTAATTCAGCAGCATTTTCAAAAATGCTGCGTCTAACTAACAAACGACGCGAAGAGGCGTCCGTAAAACGAGCACTGACATTGGAAAATGAGATAGAACTGATTGAGGGCTGCCGGGCAGGAAAGGATTCCGCCCGAAAGGAATTATACACCCTCTACTCCAAGCAGATGCTGGCGGTATGTTACCGCTATACGGGCGATGTCGATGCGGCCCATGACGTATTGCACGATGGCTTCATCAAAATTTTCACCCACTTCACCTTCCGTGGCGAATGTGCATTGAGTACCTGGGTGACAAGGGTAATGGTGACGCAGGCGATAGACTACCTGCGGAAACAGCAACGTTTCAGCCAACTGGTGGTGAATGAGGAACAATTGCCCGACATTCCGGATGAAGCAGGCATTGCCGAAACCGGAGGCCGTATTTCCGAAGAAATGCTGATGGCGTTCGTGGCGGAACTTCCCGATGGATGCCGTACTGTATTCAACTTATACGTCTTTGAGGAGAAATCGCACAAGGAAATAGCCGAAATCCTCCACATCAAAGAGCATTCGTCTACCTCGCAGTTGCATCGTGCTAAGTGTTTGTTGATAAAAAGAATTAAAGAATATACTGAATATGAGAGAAAATGATGAAATAACCGGTTTGTTCCGCAGTCGTCTTGCCGGCGCAGAGATGACAGTGCGGGAGGACTTCTGGGAAGGGTTGCAACGTGACTTGCCGTCACCGGTTGCCGCAAAAGGCAGGAGGCCGCTTTTTCTTTCTCCGAGGTTTCACCGCGTAGCCGCAGCCGCCTCTGTTGTATTTGTACTGGGAGCTGCTTCTGCCGCTTTCTGGTATTTCTCTCCGAAAGAGGAAATCAAGGAGGCCTTTACACAAGTGGCGGCCATGACGCCGGAAGGTAACTTGAACGGGGATGTGGTGCAGGAAAGTTTTCCCTCTATTCATCAGGCCAACCCCATGGCACAAAAGTCCGGTACACAGCATCCCGCCAACGGCATTCCGGCAGGATTGACGGCGCAGGCCGATGAGGATGAATCCATGTCTGTCCATGTTTCCATCCGGATTACCCAACGGGTGTACGGAAACCAGCAGCAGCCGGGAAACGGTTATTACAGTAACGGAACTCCGGCCGGAAACGGGAACTACCATTCAAATCCTGGCCATAAGGATGCTGATATAGATAGAATGCTGCCATCTTCTGAGGAAGAACCGGCAAAGTCTGTGGCTGTATCGCCATCTAAGCCCCGTAATTGGGCATTGAAAGCAGGCATCGGCACTTCCCTGCCGAAAGGGAATTTCCATATGCCGTTCACGGTCGGGGTAAGCGTGGAACGTTGTTTGAACAAGCATTTCTCCTTGGAAGCCGGTCTTCAGTATAATTGCTTGGATGGTGACCATACGTTGCATACGCTGGGAATTCCGGTAAGGCTGAACATGATGCTGGCCAGTACGCCGAAAGTGGATTTCTATGCTATGGTAGGTGGAGCAGCCGAGAAATGCATTGCAGGTGCTCCGGACAATGGTTTCGGTGCAGAGCCGGTACAGTTGTCGGTTGCTGCCGGAGTAGGGGTACGCTATAAAATGAACAACCGTTTTGCCTTGTTTGCAGAGCCGTCTGTATCCCATCATTTCGATACGGACTCGCAGACAAGAACCTTGCGTACGGAACGGCCCACCAATCTGAATCTGTTGTGCGGCGTGCGCATGACTTATTAATCTTAAATACCATACAAATATGAAGACTCTATACAATAAATTACATATATTCGGGCAGACTATGCTGCTCGTATTCTTTACTCTTTCTGTTCTCTCTTTGAGCTCTTGCAGCAAAGAAACGTTGGACTACAACCATCCGGATGTAGACTTGTTTGTCAAGCAGTTGAAGGCTGGCAAATATTCTACCCAAAGTCCGGATGGATTGAGTAACATGCCCAAGTTCACTTCCGAAGATATAGAGGAATTGCTGAAGTATGCCGAGGACTTGACGGTCATTCCCTCTTTCCCCCTGGCTCCGGTATCCTATTCGGCAGGTGGCAAGCTGCGTTTGGGCGAATGCATCCTGTGGACGGTAGAGACTATCCGTCTCGGGAACAATGCTTCGATGGGATGCAAGATGGTACATACGGATGCGGAGAATTATGAAGGTATCTATTTCCTTTCGGACGAAGAGGTGCTGGATGCCGCTTCGCGCTACCGCCGCTGGTGGGAAACCCGTAAGTATCCACGGACTATGTGGACGATTGATCCCTGCTATGACGAACCGCTTTGTGGCAGCGGATATATGTGGTGGTGACCTGTTTTTAGGGATTAAGGATTAGGTATTAAGTAATCAAACTGTCAGGTGAAGAGATTTATACTTGTAATGGGGCTGCTCTGTGCAGTAGCCTTCCCTTGTTATGCCCAAAACTGGACCCCTCAGGACTCGTTGAGGCTGAACCGGTTGCTGAAGGGCGAGGGGGAGGTAAAACTGAATCCGGAGGTATTGCAGGAATTGGAAATGAACAATTCTCTGGGTACTCCGAAAGCGGTGATGGACAAGTCGTGGATGGATTTTGATAATTCATTGCCCGTCATGCCGAAAGCGCCCGAGAAAAAAGTGGTGCTTACCTTACGTCCTTATACAGCCAATACCAAATATAATTGGGACCCCATTTATCAGAAAAAAATCAAGGTAGACAAGGATACTTGGCGAGGAGATGAATTCTATGCGCTTAAGATTCTGATGATTCCTACGAACTGGGCTAAACATCCGTTTGATGCCGGTCCGCGTGAGACGGTGGAGCAGATTGAAGCAACCGGTTTGCGTTACCGGGTGACGGAGCGGGCCAATAATATGGCTGTGGGCGGTTGGCAGGGTGCCAGTGGCGGTGGAATTTCCGGTTTAGACCTGATGACACCTTTTACCCGTGAGTTTTGGAATTTCAAAGGCCGCAAGCGCCGTGCCCGTACGCTGGAAGTATTGAAGGCGTATGGAGATTCGATAACTGTTTTGGAACAACAGTAATTTATCACTTTTTGTCAAATTTTGAACTTTCTTTCTCCTCTTCTTGTTTTCATTAGTAAACCTTTAAAAAAAGTAATAATGAACAGAGTGACTTCTCTATTTGGAATAAGATATCCGATAATTCAAGGTGGTATGGTGTGGTGTAGCGGCTGGAGACTTGCTGCTGCTGTAAGCAATGCGGGAGGGCTGGGCTTGCTCGGCGCAGGTTCGATGCATCCCGAAACGTTGCGGGAGCATATCAGGAAATGCCGTGAGGCTACGCATCATGCTTTTGGTGTGAATATTCCCTTGATGTATCCCCAGATAGAAGAGATAATGCAGATTGTGGCCGACGAGGGAGTGAAGATTGTATTTACATCTGCCGGCAGCCCGAAGAAATGGACTGGTTGGTTGCACGAGCGTGGCATCACGGTGGTGCATGTTGTTTCGTCCTCGCGTTTTGCCGTGAAGGCAGAAGAGGCGGGTGTTGATGCAATAGTTGCCGAAGGCTTCGAAGCCGGTGGGCACAATGGGAGGGAGGAGACTACCACCCTGTGCCTGATACCAGCTGTACGTGCAGTTACTACACTTCCGCTGATTGCCGCCGGTGGCATTGCAACGGGTGAGGCCATGCTGGCTGCCCGGGTGCTGGGTGCGGAAGGTGTGCAGATTGGTACACGCTTTGCCTTGACGGCAGAGAGTTCTGCAAACGAGGTATTTAAGGATTACTGCTTGCATTTGGAAGAAGGGGATACCCGTCTGCTTTTGAAGAAATTGGCTCCGGTGCGTCTGGTGCGCAATAACTTTCGCAGCGCCGTAGAGGCTGCTGAGGCTGTGGGAGCTTCAGAGGAAGAACTTCGTATCCTTTTAGGGCGCGGCCGTGCCAAACGTGGTATTTTTGAAGGTGACTTGGAAGAAGGGGAACTGGAAATAGGGCAGGTATCTGCCTTGCTGCATGGAAAGGGAGTGCAGTCTGTGGCGTCGGTCATGCAAGAGTTGGTGGAGGAGAGCAGAAGGGCGTGGGAGAGAATGCAGGAATTGGATTTCTGACTATTCCCGTCTTCTGGTATCATATAACACTAAAAAAGGAATATTCCCGGTGATTTCGGGGATATTCCTTTTTTAGTTCCAATTTATAACCTTTTATCCTTTGGGGATATTGGTTGTGTCTTTTGCCATATTTCCACTTGTGGCGGAATTACTTGTGCCATTGTTGCTGGTAGTGGCGCTACCGGTAGCCATATTTGTTGCGCTTTTACCGGCTGTCTGCACAGCGGGTTGCTCTTCCCAGTGGAATGGTTCGAAGCTACTGTTCGGGTCAACCCAGGACGGTTTTTTGGAAGCATAAATAATGAACGGGGCAATGACTACAATCAGTGCACCGATGATGAGCACGGAGAACCATACTGTGTTGCTGCCTGTTGAGATTTGGCTGGGTGGGATAAAGCTCAGTACGAATGCCAGCAATGACCCGCAGAAACCAAGTCCACCGATGAGCCACATCAGTCCGTTGCCATTCTTGCCGATACGGAACGGACGGTTCAGCTTCTTCATCTTATAACGCAGCACGATGGCTCCGGAGAACATCAGCATATACATGATAAGATAGAGGACTACAGTCAGCTGTGATAGAATCTGGTAGAAACTCTGTACGGAAGGCATGACTACGAACAGAAGGCTCAGTACGGTTACTGCACCGCCTTGTACATAAAGGATATTCTTCTGTACGCCCAGCTTGTTTGTCTTTTGGAAGAACGGAGGCATGTAGCCTGCTTTTCCTACGGCAAAGATACCTTTGGACGGACCAGCAACCCATGTCAATACACCTGCCAGTACGCCGAATGCCAAAGCGATGGCAATAATCGGTGACAGCCAGGAGGCGCGGATGTAATGGAAATAGTTATCGAAGCCTACAAGCAGACTCTGTGTCAGACTGATGTCTTTGGCCGGGATGATGATGCCCAGTGAGAAAGTACCGAGCACGAAGATGATAACCGTAATGGCCGCACCGATGAACACTGCCTTCGGATAATTCTTGGAGGGATTGTTCACGTCTTTTACGTGGATACCGCCCATTTCCATACCGGCATAGAAGAGGAAGATACTGGCAGCAAGCACCACATTGTCGAAGTTCGTCAAGTCGGGGAAGAAGCTGCTGTGGAAATCCAGGTTGGAGTGTCCGCCGGTGGCAAGGTAGATAATACCCAGGATAATCAGCAGTGCGGCAGGGATAATAGTCCCGACCAGGCCGCCGACCTTTGCCACTTTACCTACCCAGCTCATGCCCTTCATGGAGATGAACGTAGCCAGCCAGTAGATGATGAGGACAACAACGAGTGAGTAATACTTGTTGTTGGCCAGTGACATGTCGTGTACGTCGTTCATGCCGATGAAAGCAATGGATACGGCACCGAATGTCAATACGGTAGGATACCAGATTGTACTTTCAATCCATTGTACCCAGATGGCAAGGAAGCCCAGTTTTTTTCCGTAGGCTTCGCCCACCCAGCGGAACACACCGCCTTGCTTGTCTTGAAACATGGCAGCCAGTTCCGCGGCGACAAGTGACGTCGGAATCAGAAAAACAATGGCTGCAAATAAGTAGTAGAAGGCCGAACTCATTCCGTACACGGCCTCGGCAGGAAGTCCACGTAGGGATACTACTGCCGTCACATTCATGATTGCCAGGGTAAATACACCCAGCTTCACTGTTTGTTTAATATTTGCCATAAGTTAAGGTTTTAGATGAAAAATATATTCAAAATCAGCGTCTATAACAACACTTGGGGAGAGTTGTTCCCAACGGATAAGTGAAAGTTCCGGTTTTAACTATTCAGGAAGCGTCGGCTTTGGGCGCGGGCTTCTGTGCAACTTTCTTGTAGAACTCTTCTTTTTCCTTATTGCGCCGTTCGACCAGGCTCGTTACATACACTGTAAAGATAGGGAACATCATCATGCCCAGCGCAGCCAGCAGTACGGACAGTACCCGTCCGGTGGGAGTGACTGCTATGATATTGGAACCCACCGTCGTCACGTCCATAAATGCCCACCATAAGGCGTCTCCATATCCTTTGACTAAAGGATTGGGACCATGCTCCATGACATAAAAGGCCAGACTGGAAAAATAGACAGTGGCCAGCAACATGGTAAGGTAGGAAACGAACAGTCCCGATGCGCGGTTGTACGTCAGCCAACCCACCACGATAGCCATGGCGTAACCACCCCGCACTAATGGGATGAAACGCAGCATATAGGTTATCTCGGGTGAGAAAGTCCATCCCATATAGGCAATGATGTTTTGATAGGGTATAGCTACCAGCAGGAAAATGAAATGCGTGGCCACGTAGTGACCCTTCTTCTCTGCCAGGAACCATTCCAATACAAAATCTGCCAGGAACAGGGCACATATCCACAACTGTACTTTCATGTAGACCGACTGTTCGTAAAAGGGGATCCCCTTGAACGTGTCGACAGAGATGCTGATAACTAAAAATAGCGACAGTATCAATATAATGACATGCAGTATGCCATAGATACCTTTTTCCCGCAATACAAATTCTGATAGAGCCATTTTCATGATGAAGTCCATTATAAAGTCATAAGTTATGAGTTATAAGTCATTTGCTGATTACGGTGCCTACCAACAAATAACTCATAACCTATAACTCATAACTAAAAAGAGAAACTTATTCTGTAATCGTTACGTTATCACCGTTGAACACACCCAGGCCGAGCTTGTTCATGATGAACTTGATTGCCGATTGGGCCTTTACGGAGTTTCCCGCTTCGTCTAGGGGAGGAGCGAAGGCCGATACTCCCATGACACCGGGCAATACGGCCATTACACCACCGCCTACACCGCTTTTGGCCGGTATGCCGGCGGTGTACATCCAGTCGCCGGAATGCTCGTAGAAGCCTACGGTCGAAATCATCGACGTAATTTTCGGTGCCAGGCTGGCTTCGAACACCGTTTGTTTGGTGACGGGGTTCACACCGTTATTGGCGATGGTTCCTGCGGCAATGCCCAGTTGCTGGGCCGTGATGCCGAGAGAACACTGGCGGGTATAGAGGTCGAGTGCCATATCCGGATCATCGTAGATGCGGTTGTAGTTTTTCAGCAGCCAGGCAATGGAGCGGTTGTTGAAGTTGGTAGCCGTTTCCGATTTGTACAGTTCGTCGATGAGTTGTGGGGCAGAGCCGCACAGCTCAGTGACATTCTGTACAATGGCATCCCATTTTTTGTCGGAGTTTCCCACTGGCTGCACCATGGAACAGGCGGAAATGGCACCGGCATTTACCAATGGAGTGGAAGGGTGGTCGTTTTCCAGCAAGATGGCGATGATGGAGTTGAACGGTAGTCCCGTGGCATCGGCACCTATCATGTCCAGCACTTTCTGCGCACCGTATTGGCGCAGGATAAGGATGGCTGTGTGTACCTTCGAGACGGACTCTATACCGAAACGATAGTCTGTGTCACCTATATTGATGGTCTGCCCGTTCATCAGGCAGATGCTGAGTCCGAATAGTTTGGAGTCTATGTTGGCAAGGTAGGGAATATAATCCGCATTCTTGCCTCCTGTGCTGCCCTTCACCTCATTGTAGGCTTCTTGGGCAACCTCCTTTATTTGTGAAATTGATATTTTCTTTTCCATAAACACGTTGTGATGTACGATTAGACGATGTACGATTTACGATTGAAATTACTCCTTTAAACGTAGTCCGTATCAAGAGAAACTCTAATCGTACATCGTAAATCGTTTAATCGTAAATTAATTTATTTTTTATGAGTACGGCATCCGTGGTTGAATATTTTGGTTTCCACCGGCAGGTTCTTTTCCTGTGCCATACGGGTAGGAGTCGGGTAATCCAGTTTCTCCAGCTCCGTGATGGCATTCTTGATGTCACCCAGCAGCATGTCTGCCATGTCGCGGCTGAATCCTTGGCGAACAACGACGCGCATTACGACGTAGTCTTCCAGCTTTGAAGGCAGTGTATAGGCGGGTACCATCCAACCGTGTTGTGACAGCTTGTCCTGCAGGTCATACAGAGTCCATTTGGCAGCTCTTGCATATTCCGGTTTCAAATACCAGATAAACAGCGGGTTCACAACCTCGTCGGAATAGTTTACGAACGGAGCCATCTTGCCGATTTCGTCATGGATATACTTGGCGATGGTCAGAGAGTTGTACTGTACTTCCTTGTAACCCTGGAATCCCAAACGGATGAACTGGTAATATTGACCCAGAATCTGTGCGGCAGGACGGGAGAAGTTCAGGCCTACCTGAGTAATGTTGGCACCGAGGTAGTTTACGCTGAATGACATTTCTTCGGGCAGATATTCCTTGCCTTTCCAGCAAACCCAGCCCAGACCCGGATAAACCAGACCGAATTTGTGTCCGCTGACGCTGATGGAGAGTACCCACTTCAGACGGAAGTCCCATTTCTTTTCGGGATAGAGGAACGGGAGGATGAAACCGCCGCTGGCGGCATCTACGTGGATAGGAATGTCGTAGCCGGTCTTCGCATTGTAGGCATCGAGGGCTTTGTCGAGGGCTTCGACGTCATCGTTCAGTCCTGTCCATGTAACGCCTTGGATAGGCACGATACAGATGGTGTTCTCATCACACATCTTCAAGGCTTCTTCGGGGTCGAGCGTGGTCTTGTCCAGTGTCAAAGGCACTTCACGCATTTCAATCTGCCACAATTGGGCGAATTTTTCCCATACCACCTGGAAACCAGTTGAAATAACGAAGTTTGGTTTGTCGAACGGTTTGCCTTGCGCCTGACGTTTCTTGCGCCAGCGCAACCAGGCTGCCACACCACCCAGCATACATGCCTCCGAGGAACCGATGGCAAGTGCGCCGGTTTTCCAGGTTTCTTTTTCAGGAGAGTTCCAGAGGTTGGCCACGATGTTGATACATTTACCGTTCATTACGGCGATGCGCGGATATTCGGTCTCGTCAATGTAGTTGATGTTGATGGCTTCGTTCATCAGCTTGGTTGCATATTCGTCCATATAGGTAGTGACGAATGTAGCCAGATTCAAGCGAGGCTGCGTTTGGGCGAAGGTCTCGTCTTTCACCATCTGATAGGCGATTTCCGGGGTAGTAGGTCCGTCGGGAATCTTTTCTACGGGTGAGGGTTGTAACATACGGTTTGAACCGAATACTTCAGTTTTTGCATCTCCTTTTCTGAAATTCAAATCTTCCATATTAATAAGTTTTTTAAAGGTTTAGGCGGCGGGGCTTTTCCCCGTCGAATTTCCCACAACAACGGGGTTTGCGGATGAAAGTTCCGGGGTTTTGCATTATTTGGCGTTTATTAAAGGGCAGCGTAGTAAAATCTTAAAAAACGAACATTCTGAAGGTAGGTTTGTTGTTCCCACATTATTCATTTAATTAATATACTACTATATGAAAATCAATACCGGAAGGGGTACAATCCCCCTTATCACGCTTGTCGGCATTTGGTCAGTCTCTGCATTGACTTCCTTGCCGGGATTGGCCGTATCACCTATTTTGGGACAGCTTACTACCATTTTTCCATATGCTACAGAACTGGATATACAGATGCTTACCTCCCTGCCTTCGCTGCTGATAATTCCTTTTGTGCTATTGGCGGGCAAGCTGGCCGAGAAACGTGACTTTGTGCGTCTGCTGAAAGTGGGACTTTGGATGTTTGCCGCCAGTGGGGTACTTTATCTTTTTTCGGACAAAATGTGGCAGTTGATGGTGGTCAGTGCTTTGCTCGGCATTGGCTCGGGACTGATAATCCCGTTGTCTACCGGTTTGGTTTCACGTTATTTCACGGGGGAGTATAGGGTAAAGCAGTTTGGTTACAGTTCTGCCATCACCAATGTGACGCTGGTTGTGGCAACGGCGGTGACTGGGTATCTGGCAGAGGTAAACTGGCACTTGCCTTTCGTGGTATATCTGCTTCCGTTGGTTTCTCTGCTGCTTGTCGGGTATTTGAAGGGAGATACCGGTCAGCCGCAGAAAACAGAAGATACGGCTACCGTTGTTCCGGAGGAATCCAAGCGTGCGATTCCCGGTAAATACGGCATCCATGTCCGCCATCTGCTACAGTTGATGCTGTTTTATGGCGTCACTACGTATGTAGTGCTGGCGGTTACTTTTGACTTGCCTTTTTTGATGGAGGCCCATCACTTCTCCAGCGGAAATTCCGGATTGATGATCTCCTTATTCTTCCTTGCCATTATGGCTCCGGGTTTCTTCCTGGGGCATATCGTGAAGTGGATGGGGAAACACACAAAGTTTTACAGCCTTTTGTCCATTGCAGCGGGTTTGCTTTTGATATGGATTTCGCCTAAAGAATGGCTGATAATACCGGGATGTATGTTGGTTGGTTTGGGATATGGTGTCATTCAACCGCTGATTTATGACGAGACAGTAGATACGGCTATACCGGAAAAAACAACTTTGGCACTGGCCTTTGTAATGGTAATGAATTATCTGGCGATTCTATTGTCCCCGTTCATTACAGACTTCTTTCAGACCTTGTTCCACACTAATTCCAAGGAATTTCCGTTTATTTTCAACCTCTGCATCACACTGCTCGCTATGTGGTGGGAGTATGCGAGGAAGAAGGATTCTTTGTTGGGGGGGAGTTATGAGTGATGAGTGATTTGTTGGTAATTGTGCTGCGCTACCATGCTGAAAGGAAAATACCAACAAATCACTCATCACTTATAACTTATAACTTATAACTCAATCGCCTCATATTTCAGCCCGAAGACGTCGGCTACAGCTTTGTATGTTACTTTGCCTTCCACTACGTTCAATCCTTGCGCCAGAGCCGGGTCGTCCTTGCAGGCTTGTCTCCAGCCTTTGCATGCCAGGGAAACAGTGTAGGGCAGGGTGGCATTTGTCAGTGCCATGGTGGAGGTGAAGGGTACGGCGCCGGGGATATTGGCAACGGCGTAGTGTACAATTCCGTCCACAATGTAGGTAGGGTCGCTGTGCGTGGTGGGGTGGGAGGTTTCGAAACAACCGCCCTGGTCGATGGCTACGTCTACGAGTACCGTACCGGGTTTCATCATCTTCAGCATTTCGCTGGTGATGAGGTGTGGGGCCTTGTCACCGGGGATGAGGACGGAACCGATTACCAAGTCGATGTTCGGCAATTCCATCTTGATGTTATGGGTGGAAGAATAGAGTGTCTTTACGTTTTTCGGCATCACTTCACTCAGGTAGCGCAGGCGGGGAAGGTTGATGTCGGCAATCAGTACCTCGGCACCCATTCCGGCAGCTATCTGTGCGGCATTGGTGCCCACGATACCACCTCCAAGGATAAGTACGCGTGCGGGACGTACGCCCGTTACTCCGCCCATCAGTTTTCCCTTGCCGCCTTGTGGCTTTTCAAGGAAGCGGGCTCCTACTTGGGTAGCCATGCGTCCTGCCACCTCACTCATAGGAGTAAGTAGCGGAAGTGAGTGGTCTTCTTTTTCCACGGTTTCGTAGGCGATGCAGACGGCACCGCTTTCAATCATGGCTTCGGTCAGCAATTTATCGGCTGCAAAGTGGAAATAGGTGAATACCACTTGTCCCTTTTTAATCAGTTTGTACTCCGGTGCAATAGGTTCCTTTACCTTGACAATCATGTCGGCTGCGGCATACGTGTCTTCAATGGTCGGTAAAGTCTTTGCACCTACGGCGATGTAGTCATCGTCGGAGAAACCGCTGTTTACGCCTGCTGTGGCTTGCACATACACCGTATGACTTTTTTTCACCAATTCGGCTACTCCGGCAGGGGTCATTCCCACGCGGTTCTCGTTGTTCTTGATTTCTTTAGGTACTCCGATAATCATAACCTTAAAGTTTTAATTGGGGGGTTAAACATGGCGCAATATAGCGATTTCCCGGCTTGGATGTTATCGGTGCATCTATGTTCTTCAACAGAATTTTTATGCATGTTTTAATCAATGATAATTGTAGCTTTCTGTAGGTAGAGAGAACTATTCTTTTTATATTTGCATGCATTTAAAATAATATTGACTGTACAAAATATGAAATATTCTATATTTTTCTCTCTTTTGTTCTTTATTGGTAGTGTGCAAAGCGGCTATGCCCAAGAAACCGGTACAGACAAGCCCTCCTTCATCCCGCCTTTTGATTTTCCCATCACTTTCTCCGGTAACTTCGGCGAGATACGTGCCAACCATTTTCATGGCGGACTGGATTTCAAGACCGGTGGAACCATAGGCAAGCCGGTACGCGCTCTGGCCGACGGATATATTTCGCGTATCCGCGTTACCCACGGTTCGGGCTATGTGCTCGATGTGGCTTATGACAATGGTTATTCGACGATAAACCGCCATTTGAGTGCCTTTGTGGGCGATGTGGCCCGCCGGGTTGAAGACTTGCAGTACGAGAAAGAAAGTTGGGAGGTGGAAATTACTCCCGAACCCGATGAATATCCCGTGAAGGCCGGTCAGATAATAGCTTTGAGCGGAAACACCGGATACTCTTTCGGTCCGCACCTGCATCTGGATATGATAGAGACGGCTACGGACGAATATATCGACCCGCTGCCTTTCTTCATGAACAAGGTGAAAGACAAGACTGCCCCGCGTGCCGAAGGTATCATGCTGTTTCCACAGCCGGGAAAAGGAGTGGTGGAGGGCAAGCAGACGCGACGGGCTTTTCCGGCACATCCAACGAAACCCATTACCGCCTGGGGACTGATTGGTGCAGGCATCCGTGCCTACGACTATATGGACGGAGTGCAGAATAAATATGGCGTGAAGACGGTGATTCTCGAAGTGGACGGTGAGGAAGTCTTCCGCAGTACGATAGACCGCTTTGCCTATGAGGAGAACCGCTATATCAATTCGTGGACACACGGTCAGTACATGAAGTCTTTTATAGAGCCGGGCAACCGTCTTCGCATGCTGCAGGCATCCAACGGCAATCGCGGACTGGTGGAAATCAACGAAGAACGCCCTTACCGATTTGTCTATACACTGAGCGATGCGCTGGGAAATACCTCTAAAGTCCGCTTTACAGTCCAGGGACAGAAGACGATAATTGCTCCGGTGGAACATCGTGAGAAATATACCCTCAAATGGGACAAGGTGAACTATCTGCAGGAGCCGGGGCTGGAGTTGGTTATCCCGAAAGGAATGCTCTACGATAACGTCTTGCTGAACTACTCCGTGCGGGCTGATAGTGGCGACATCGCTTTCACCTATCAACTAAACGATACCCGTATTCCTATGCACAATGCCTGCGATTTGCGTATCGGCTTGCGCCGGCGTCCAGTAGAGGATATGACCAAATATTATGTGGCGGGCGTAACGGCGCGCGGTGGAAAATACCGCATCGGCGGTAAGTATGAGGATGGTGTCATGAAAGTGCGTATACGGGATTTGGGGACTTATACCGTGGCAGTGGATACGGTTCCGCCGGTGATAACTCCCGTGAACCAAGCTCAGTGGGGACGTACGGGAAAAATCATCTTCAAGGCCAAGGACAAGGAAACCGGCATCAACACCTATCGGGGTACGATTGACGGGAAGTATGCCTTGTTTGGAAAGCCCAATTCCATCAGTGGTAACCTGGTGTGCGAGCTCGACCCGAAATATGTGGAGAAAGGCGGCAAGCATGTGGTGGAGATGACGGTGACGGATGGCTGTGGCAACCGTACTACCGAACAGTTTGATTTTGTATGGTAAAGACTGAAATATTTAGTAACATTATAATTTAGAAGTATGAAAAGTAAAAGACTGACTCTTTCCGTCTTGTTTGTTGTGGCAGCCGTGGCGAATGCGCTGGCCTGCACCAATCTTATCGTAGGCAAGAACGCCTCCGCGGACGGTTCTACCATTGTTTCCTATTCTGCCGATTCTTATGGTTTGTTCGGCGAGTTGTATCATTATCCTGCTGGTATGCACAAGAAAGGTACGCTGATTGACATACACGAGTGGGACACCGGCAAATACCTTGGGCAGATAGAGCAGGCGCGTCAGACGTACAATGTCATTGGCAACATGAATGAGTTCCAGCTCACTATCGGTGAGACGACATTCGGCGGACGTCCCGAGCTGGTGGATACCACCGGCATCATCGACTACGGCAGCCTGATTTACCTCGGTCTGCAACGCTCACGCACCGCCCGCGAGGCCATCAAAGTGATGACGGAACTGGTGCAGGAATATGGCTATTACAGCAGTGGCGAGTCCTTCACCATCGCCGACCCCAACGAAATATGGATTATGGAGATGATTGGCAAGGGACCCGGTGTGCGCGGTGCCGTATGGGTAGCTGTCCGCGTGCCCGATGATTGTATCTCCGCTCATGCCAACCAGAGCCGCATTCATCAGTTCAACATGAACGACAAGGAGAACTGTATGTACTCCCCCGATGTCATCTCCTTTGCACGCGAGAAGGGCTATTTTGACGGTGTGAACAAGGATTTCAGCTTTGCCGATGCCTATGCTCCGCTCGATTTCGGTGCCCGTCGCTATTGCGAGGCACGCGTATGGAGCTATTTCAATATGTTTACCGACCGCGGCAACGAGTTCCTGCCTTATATATTGGGTGAGACGGACACTCCGATGCCTCTGTTTGTGAAGCCCAACCGCAAGGTTTCCGTGCAGGATGTGAAGAACGCCATGCGCGACCATTATGAAGGTACTCCTCTCGACATCAGCAAAGATTTCGGCGCAGGCCCGTATCATACCCCGTACCGCCTTTCTCCACTCTCTTTCAAGGTGGGTGACCAGGAATACTTCAATGAACGTCCCATCTCCACCCAGCAGAGCGGTTTCGTATTCGTGGCACAGATGCGCTCCGAGTTGCCCGATCCTATCGGTGGAGTATTGTGGTTCGGCACAGATGATGCCAACATGACGGTATTTACGCCCGTATACTGCTGTACGGACAAGGTTCCCGTATGCTACACCCGTGTGGACGGCGCCGATTACATCACTTTCTCCTGGAACTCCGCTTTCTGGATTTTCAACTGGGTGGCCAATATGGTTTATCCCCGTTATGACTTGATGATGGGCGACGTGCGTGCCACTCAGACAGAGTTGGAGACAACCTTCAACGAAGCGCAGGAAGGCGTTGAGGCTGCTGCTGCCAAACTGCTGGAAAAAGATCCTGCCAAAGCAAAGGCATTTCTTACCAACTATACGAACATGACTGCCCAAAGCACTTTCGATACTTGGAAACGTCTTGGCGAGTTTCTTGTCGTAAAGTATAATGACGGCGTTGTCAAACGTATGAAAAACGGTCAATTCGAACGTAATTCCATCGGCCAGCCGGCAGGCGTAATCCGCCCGGGATACCCGAAGGAGTTCCTTGAAGAGTATGTTAAGCAGACGGGAGACAGATATAAAATGCCTGAATAAAATTAGGATATTTGAACTTATTCTTCTACATTTGTGTCTTACAAAAAAGTTTATATTAACCCTTAAAACAATAACAGTCTTATGGAAAATCAGGAACTGATTAAGCAGGTGACTGAGAAAGCCGAAAAATGGCTTACCCCGGCATATGATGCCGAAACTCAGGCAGAAGTGAAACGCATGTTGGAAAATCCAGATAAAACCGAATTGATAGACAGTTTTTACAAAGACCTGGAATTTGGAACGGGCGGTCTGCGCGGCATCATGGGTGCCGGTACAAACCGCATGAACATCTACACCGTAGGTGCCGCAACACAGGGCTTGTCCAACTATCTGAACAAATGTTTTGCCGGAAAGAAGGATATTTCCGTTGTTGTGGGGCACGACTGCCGCAACAATAGCGACAAGTTCGCAAAGATTTCTGCCGACATCTTCTCTGCAAACGGCATCAAGGTATATCTTTTTGATGACCTTCGTCCTACGCCCGAAGTTTCATTTGCCATTCGCCACTTCGGCTGCCAGAGCGGTATCAACATTACAGCCAGCCACAACCCCAGAGAATACAACGGCTACAAGGCTTATTGGGATGACGGTGCGCAGGTGCTCGCTCCGCACGATACAGCCATCATAGACGAGGTGAATAAGGTGACGGTGGCCGACATCAAGTTCAACGGCAACAAGGACTTGATTCAGATTATCGGCAAGGAAGTGGATAAGGTTTATCTGGACATGGTTCACTCCATCTCCATCGACCCCGAAGTCATCCGTCGCCAGAAAGACCTCAGCATTGTGTATACTCCGCTTCATGGCGCAGGCCGCGTGCTCATTCCGGACTCATTGAAGGAGTGGGGATTTGAGAATATCAACTGCGTGCCCGAACAGATGGTGAAGGACGGCAATTTCCCGACGGTGGTTTCTCCGAATCCCGAAAATGCCGAAGCCCTTTCCATGGCCATTGCGCTGGCCAAGAAGATTGACGCTGACATCGTGATGGCAAGTGACCCGGATGCCGACCGTGTCGGTATGGCCTGCAAGGACGATAAGGGCGAGTGGGTGCTTATTAATGGTAACCAGACTTGTCTCATTTTCTTGTACTACATCATCAAGAACCGTATTGCAATGGGCAAGATGCAGCCGAACGACTTCATCGTGAAGACCATCGTGACCACTGAACTCATCAAGGCTGTGGCAGACAAGAACAAGATTGAAATGCGCGACTGCTACACCGGCTTCAAGTGGATTGCTCGCGAAATCCGTCTGAGCGAAGGCAAGCAGCAGTATATCGGTGGTGGTGAAGAAAGCTATGGCTTCCTGGCCGAAGACTTTGTCCGTGATAAAGATGCGGTTTCTGCCTGCTCCTTGCTGGCCGAAATCTGTGCTTGGGCCAAAGACCAGGGTAAGACGCTCTATGACGTATTGATGGAAATCTATGTAGAATATGGATTCTCAAAGGAAACCACCGTGAATGTGGTGAAACCGGGTAAGAGCGGTGCCGAGGAAATCAAGGCGATGATGGATAACTTCCGTGCCAATCCTCCGAAGGAAATCGGCGGTTCGGCTGTCAGTCTGATTAAGGATTACAAGACGCTGGAACTTACTGATGCCCAGGGCAACGTAAGCAAGCTGGATATGCCCGAGACTTCCAATGTACTTCAATATTTCACTGTAGACGGCACGAAGATTTCTGTCCGTCCTTCCGGTACGGAACCGAAGATTAAGTTCTATATCGAGGTGAAGGGCGAGATGGGTTGTCCGAAATGCTATACCAGCGCCGATGCCGAAGCTGAGAAGAAAGTGGAGGCAGTGCGCAAGTCACTCGGCATTTGATAGGAAAGAGGAAAAAATGTGTATATAGTGTTCGGAGAGGCGTAACCCGTGAGGGCTGCGCCTCTTCCTTTTGCTTCTGTGTTGAAAGAAAACTTAAATAAAGACTTAAACCCGATGGTTGATGAACAAAACGTTTGCAGGGAAGTTAAGTATAGGCAGATTGCGGTTACACACCGATTGGTTGATGTGAATGAGAGTCGTTTCATTCGTAGTTGTTCGTTTGTGAGTGTGTGTTTTCCGCAATCTGCTTTTTAAAATTTCTTCCCCCCCTCTTTTTAATTCTTTAATTTTTAATTGTTCTCCATCCACCAGTCTATCAGCCTTCTTGCGATACTCAGTTTTCGTGGAATTTCGGGCAGGTTGTCTTTGGAATAGAAGGCGGCAGCGGTCAGCTCATCTTCCTGCAGTTTTATCTCCCCGCTTTCGTAGTCGGCAATGAAACCCACCATCAATCCGCTGGGGTAGGGCCAGGGCTGGTTGCTGAAGTAGGTGATGTTCTTTACCTTCAGCCCCGTTTCCTCAAAAACTTCCCGTTCCACACATTCTTCCAGTGTCTCGCCGGCTTCGAGGAAGCCTGCCACCAGTCCGTAGAAGGTTCCTCGGAAGTTCCGGGCATGCACCAGCAGGATTTCGTCTCCTTTGCGTATCAGTACGATGATGGCGGTGGAAACGGGAGGGTACATCTCATTGCCGCAGTTGGGACACTTCTTCATGATGGGGGTCTGGTGCTCCATGGCGGTACCACACACGGGGCAGAAGTGGCTGTGCTCGTCCCAATAGAGTATCTGGAAGGCCTTTCCTGCAGAACGGTACTCGTCCGGCGAGATGTAGTCGTACGATGCGCGCAGGCCTATCATGACCCATTCGTCGGTTTCGGCCACGGGCTGTTCCAAGGCGAATGCACGTACTTGCTTGCCGTTGGGGGGGAACACTTCGTGTATATTACTTCCGGCTTCCGGTGTCAGAGGAGGCTCTATACTGACGGGTACGCTGTATTTTATTTCTCCTTTGTCTGTATATCCTTTTTTCAGCAGCAGTTGGTCTTTGAAGAAGACGAACCACTGCGTGCAGGGTTGGGGTTCTGTTGATTTTTCCATTGTTTGTTGTTTTATTATTTTGGGGGGGATGAACACGAAAATACAAAGGCACAGAGATTCTTTTCAAATTAATTTCTATGTCTCTGTGTCTCTGTGCTTGCCCCCCTAAATTTCGTTTGCTGTGTCTTTTTCTTGTCGCACATAGACCGTTGACCTTCCCATTCCGCGGCGGCGCAGGAACCCTTGCCGGATGAAGTTGTTCAGTTCGTCTATGGCGGCATGTCTGGTTAGTCCGCTTAGCTGGATGTATTCGTTCTTGTTGATACATACATTCTGCTTGAGGAACAGTTCCAGTTCGGCTTTTCTTGTTTCTTCGGTGGTCTCTACTACTTTTTTCGATTTCTTGGTAGTGGAGTGTACACGTTCCAACGTCATTTTCTTCTTGATGTTGTTGCGGAACGTGCTGCTGATGCGCAGGTGTACGTTTTGGAATTGGACGGATTCGGAGCGGATTTTCTTTTTCTCGTCGTCGGTCTCGCGCAAGCATTTCAGTGAAGTGCTGAAGAATCCGAGTTCTCCTAGCTCCACGATGTTTCCGTTGGCCAGCAAATCGCACAGCTCGTCAATGCAGGCATCCAATGCTGCCCCTATCACATTCTTGGGCAGATGTTGGAAAGTTGCGATATGTTCCACAAACTCCTTTTGGGTATAAGTCCTTTTCGGGCAGATACGTGCATGGAGTGATTTCTTGTCTTCTTTCCCGTCGGGCGAAGGCGTTTCGTAAAGGTCGTAATACGCGCTCATAAGATATTTATTTTTGTTTATAGCGATAAACAGTTCTCGTCGCTTCGGGGAATTATTTTTGTCGCTAAGCAGATTAATTTTCTTCTTCCTAAAAACTAATCGTCCGACAACTGTTGCATTATCGTCCAACAGTTGTTTAATTATCGTCCGACAGTTGTCGGACGAAACAGAAATGGGTATGGGACGATTATTTCTTAGTGAACAAAGGTATAAAATATTGTGATACGAAGGGTAGTGTTTGGGGAGGAAAGTTTTAGTTTTCGGCAAAAGAGGGGGGATTGTTAAATCCCCAATAATAGGGACTGACCCGATGAAGGACTGGTCACTTACCTGGGGACAATTTGTCTCCAGGTAGAAATGGTAATAGATATAGGAAATGAAAGCAAATCACAACGTGTGTGTGCGTGTCTGTGTGTATTTGTTTTCCAAAGATAGTGAATCTTAATAAGAATCTCTCTGATTTCCCTACTATTTGGTATCTTTACACGCTTTTCTTTATACATGAGTACTGACTATAAATAAATCATATTGTGGAAATAACCCAACGCATTCGTCTCCTCCTTTCCGAAATGAACCGGGGAGTATACGAAAAAGAAACTGAAATAAACCTCTCCCTGCTGGCAGCTCTGGCAGGCGAGAGCATCCTGCTCCTGGGACCTCCGGGAGTAGCCAAGTCAATGGTAGCCAGGCGGCTAAAGTCGGCTTTTACAGATGCCCGTGCCTTTGAATACCTGATGTCCCGCTTCTCTACGCCCGACGAGATTTTCGGTCCTGTCAGCATTAGCCGACTGAAAGAATCCGACAAGTACGAACGTGCCATCGACGGCTATCTGCCCACAGCCGATGTCGTGTTTCTGGACGAAATATGGAAAGCAGGCCCTGCCATACAGAACACTCTGCTAACCGTCATCAACGAGAAACTTTTCCGCAACGGCGACAAGGAACTGCATCTCCCCCTCAAACTGCTCGTAGCCGCCAGCAACGAACTGCCCGCTCAAGGCGAGGGACTAGAAGCCCTATGGGACCGTTTCCTTATCCGCATTCTCTGCACCTGCGTCAAGCAGGAAGAATCTTTCTACAAAATGCTGCTGGACGATTCTGCCGACCATCCGGAAACGACTGCTTGCGAATGGCAAATCTCCGACCGCGAGTATGCCGAATGGCAAGCTGAGATACGCCGCGTAACCTTGCCTCTCGATGTTCTTTCCTGCATCACAGCCATTCGCCACGGACTGACAAGCGTAGAGATGCAAGACTCCGACCTGCGCCGCAATGTCTACGTCAGCGACCGCCGCTGGAAGAACATCGTGAAGCTGCTCAAGACCTCCGCCTTCGTCCACGGCCGCACGGAAGTCTCCATGACCGACCTGCTTCCCGTCTACCACTGTCTATGGAGTGAGCCTGATGAGAGCGTTGCCATCCGTGACATCGTTATCCGTGCCTTATTCGTGTCCCACACAAAACAGATTGCCGGTATCGCCTCCTCGCTGAAATCCGATTTGAAAGTCAGCCGTGTGCGCGAAGCCCTCGACAAAGCCCGCCTTGCCGGCGACCGTAGGGACGATGACCTGCTGATAACGGAACATTTCTACTACCAGGTGGAGAAACATGGTACGGGCAACACCTACATCTTTATCGTGGACTACAGAAATCTGAAGGAGTACAGCGCCAAAGATGCCCCCACCTTGGGCGTAATGTATGCCGACCCCATCAATCCCAAGCGTACCATCATCCGCGCCTTTGCCGACACCGGCGCCGTGAAAGAGGAAGGCACCGAACGCGTCACCCTCTACCGCGACGACAAGCATCTCTACATCAACGGTGTGCGCTTCCCCATGCGGCGTCTGCAACGAGGTGAGGAGCAACAACTCTGGCTGGGAAACCTCTCCGTCACCGACCGTGACTACGAGACGGAACTGGACGCCGCCGCCACCAGCATAGACCGCCTGGTAAGAGATTTGTCCGACAACCTTTTCGTCTCCGAAGAAGACAAAAAGAGCGTAGCTCAATACGTCTCCATCGTCCGCAAGGAAATAGCCTGGGCGCGTGTGGACATGCGCAAACTGAGATATGGAGACGAATAATCCTCCAGTAACCAAGAAGAAGATGAACACCACCGTCACCCGATATGACACCGCCTTCTATGTGCAGGCACTGGACCGTTTCGTTGCCACCGGAGAGTGCGCAGAGACGGATACCGAGCCCTTGTATGCCTATCTACTCTCTGTGATGAACGACTCCATGGTCAAGGTGCAGGTGCTGGGCGATGAGGTCTGTGCACGTATCTTTTACGACACCATGATTCAGTTCATCCAATTGAACTTGGAGAAGGAGAGGTACCACCTCCGGAAAAGCCAGTCGGAACGGACCGGGATGAAACTCGTGCTGGAATGGTCCATGGCAAAGCGGAAAGACGGCTGGCAAGCCTTGCTCCAGCAGATTTCCGACAAATACCGGGAGTACGGCTTCGACTCCCGTTTCTACCGCAGCCACTTCGGTACAGAAGGAGGATATGCGGACGATGAAGTCTGGGAGAAAATGGTGGACGACTGGGAAGACGCCTTCCAACTGAAGATGCACGAAGAAAAGGAGAAAGAGATTGCTTTCCGCAAAGATGCCCTCGAGCGCAGGCTCCGTTCCAATCTGAAAGACATCCCCGAGTACATCCGCCAGAACCGGGTGGATAAGGACGAATTCTTCCAGACCTGGGGCATGATGAGCGGCTTGTGGAATACTGTCGACTTTGAGCGTATACGGAAAATCGTGCGCATCCAGCGCTCTTGCCCCGAGATAGTGAAAGTGGCCCGCAAGATGGGGCGTATGGCAGACGACGAAGGACGTGAGCAAATCCGCGTTGCCGAGGGAAACGTCTACAAAATGGAGCACTCCTCCAAATGTGACATCCTGGGCATCAGTACCGGCAACGACCTCAATACCCTGCTTCCCATTGAGCTTGCCCATTCCGCCGACAGCGAACTGGAAGATTTGTTCGTCTACAAATACCTCACCCGCAAGCTCCAGACCTTCCGCTATAAATCGGAAATCATGCAGCCTGCCCGGCGTATCGAAACCAAGCCCGCCCGTCCCAAAGGTCCGATGATTGTCTGTCTGGACACCTCGGGAAGCATGGCTGGCAAGCCGGAGAAGATTGCCCACTCCCTGCTGATAAAGCTCCTGGAGATAGCCGACCGTCAACGGCGGAACTGCTTTCTGATAGCCTTTTCCGTCTCCATCCATCCGATTGACGTAAGGAAAGAGCGGGCAAGGCTGCTCGAATTCTTCTCAAAGACAGCTTGCGGGGATACAGATGCCACCCGTATGCTAGAAGCCACGTTCCGCCTGCTCAAAGAAGGCAAGGAGTATATGAATGCCGATGTGCTTTGGGTCAGCGATTTCAAGATTCCTCACTCTTCACCTGCCTTTATGGAGGAGATTCGCCGTTGTCGGGAAGCTGGTACACACTTCTACGGTCTGCAGATTGGCATCACGGACAATGAGTGGGCACCATTCTTCGACCGCATTTATCGGGCGGAATACACCCCTTTGCGGAATTACTGAAATAAGGTTTGCCCTGAAAGCGTGCTTATTGAAGGCTATATTTCAGCAGTAAATATCCGCCTGCCACTTGCAATCCCATTCCCGGCACGCCGATACGGAAATCTTGTACAGCCCGGAAGAAGCTGCCCACCATGGCCCATTCTCCCAAAGTACCTGCTACCTGATAGAAAAGAACTACTGCCAGCAGGATAGGCAGGGAAATGCGCTGGAAACGGTGTGCTGCCCAGCCCGCCGCCACAGCCAGTAATACAGACTTCAACAGAATGGCGGGAAGTGCTGCGGGAAGTGGCATTCCGAATAGCAGGGAGTTGAGGACGGGCGACAGGACGGCTGTCAGCAACCCCACTTTCCATCCGAATTTATAAGCGCCCACCAGCGTGAAGAAATAGATTGGCAGCCAGGTTATCCCTCCCTGGGGAATGAGATGAAAGAGCTGGGGAAGAGCCAGATTGCCAAGAATGAATAGCGAGGCTGCCAGATACGTCTTCACATTATTGTAATCCAGCGAGTAGAGTTTAACTGTTTTTGTTTCCATGTAGTTGTAATGTATTAAAAGTTGATATTTACGCCTCCCATCACCGTAGCTTTCGGCATGGGGAAGCCTGCATTGATTTCATAGCGTTGTGCCAGCAGGTTTTCACCCTTGACGAAGACGTCGGCAAAACTGCACAGACGGTAGTTGGCACGCAGGTTCCAGAGTACGAAGCTTTCCTGCTTCTCCTTACCCGGGGTGACCGAGGTATGGAGACCCTTCACGTATTGTATACCGGTAGATAGGCCCCAACGTCCTTGCGTAAAGTCCGCACCGGCATAGAGTTTGTGCTCGGGAGCCGCCAGTACCGGATTCTCCATGTGCAGCCAGCTATAATTGGCATTCATCTGCCAGTGGCGGTTGATGCGGTATCCGAGGTTGGTTTCCACACCCCAGTTCTCTATCTCGCCGGAGTTGACGTTCTTGCGCAGGGCAGGGTCCGTCATGATGATGTTGTCCCCGTTGATGTAGTAGAGGTTCACCCCATAGGACATGGGCCCTCCCAAAAGCTGCCCCGTAAAGGAGAGTTCATAGTTCATCAGGCTCTCCGCTTTCAAATCGGGGTTCTGTGGAGGGAACATGTACATCTCCCGGATGGTGGGGTTACGGAATCCTTTGCTCACCATTGCTTTCAGTTCTGCCTGCCGCGGCAGATGGAAAGCCAGTCCCCCTTGGGGAATCCATTCCGTGCCTACGTGCGAATGGTGGTCTATGCGGACACCGGCGTCCAGTGAAAGCCAACTGTTGATGTCCTGCCTGAAATCCACATAGCCTGCAAATTCATCCATCTGCTTGTCCACGCCGGGGATGCGGTCACCAATCTGCTGTCCGGGTTTTGCCTCGTCGATGGCGACAACCTTGTTCCAGGACTCTCCGCCGAAGTGCTGGTAATCGAAACCTACGGTCAGGCGGTTGCCGGTGAAGAGCGTGGCGCTTTGATACCACGATATGCCCAGCATCCGGTCCTTGGAGTTGAAGTGCGACTTCTGGGGCTCTTCTCCGGGGTGGTAGCCGTCGTTAATCCTGTGCCGGCCCCAGTTATAGAAGAAGCTCACGGCGCCGGAAGTACGGTCGTAACGATTTTCCAGTGCGAAGGAGGTCATGCCGCGTGTGATGCGCGAGTCGTTGTCTATATACGGATTGTCGGCTTCGCCGGGATTGGAGGCGTTGAAGCGGGTGATGTTCACGTCGCCCCACAGCTTCCAGGTGTCGTTGAAGTCGTATCCCAGTTTGGCATAGCCGCCATACTGCTCAAACTCCATGTCGTCACGGTGTCCGTCGGTACGGTTGTACGAGCCGGTCACCACGCTGCTGAAACGCCCTTTCCTCACGCGGTTGGAGACTTCCGTCTGCAGGGTATTGTAGGAACCGTATCCTATCTGCGCATTGGTTTTCACCCCGTCCTCCTGCATCTTGCGGGTGACGATGTTGATAACCCCGCCCATTGCATTGGACCCGTAGAGGACGGAGGCGGGACCGCGCAGCACTTCCACCCGTTCGGCCATCATGCTCTGGTAGGCGTCGGCGATGGGATGCCCCATCAGGCCCATGTATTGCGGATGTCCGTCTATCAGCACCAGCAGGCTGGTCGTAGGTCCTCCGGCGGCATTCACCCCGGCGCCTATGCCGCGCAGGCTCATGCCTCCTGCGGCTCCCGTGGATACGCCGTAGCCCATGATGCCGCGGCTTGTGGTGAAAAGTCCGGGCACCTGCTCGGTCAGTGCAGGCAGGATGGAGGGCTGGTAGGTCTGTTCCAGTTGCCGACGACCCACTACGGAGATGGCCATTGGCAGGTGGCGGATGTCTGTTTCATTTCTTGTCCCGGTCACCACGACTTCATCAAGCTTGTAGCTTTTCAGCCGGAGGCTGTCGGCAGGTGCGGACAGCATGCCCCCTGGCAGGGCAATACTTATTAAAATAGCCGTTAAAATCTTTTTATTCATCGTTTATCTATGGTTCTTTCTGCAAAGTTATACAAAAAGAAGAATCTGTATATGATTGGTAATCCTCGAAATGAAAACGGATGTGGAAGATAACTCCGTTAAAGGGTTTCCTGCTTCAGTGCTTCCACAAACCGGTCTATTTCCTGCAGTTTCGCCGGGATGTCGATGCCTTGCGGACAGTGCGGGTTGCATTGGCCGCAACCGGTGCAACGGTTGGCTTGGCGGAGACGGGGAACACTGCGGTCATAGCCTATCAGGAAGGCGCGGCGTGCCTCGCGGTAATTCTCGTCTTGGCTGTTCTGCGGCACGTTGCCCTCGTTGATGCAGCGGTTGTAGTGCAGCAGGATGGCTGGAATATCCAGCCCATAGGGGCACGGCATACAGTATTTGCAGTCGTTGCACGGCACGGTGGGGTATTGCAGCATTCGCTGGGCGGTATCTTCCAGTAGGGTAAACTCCTCTTCCGTACATGGAACAAGCGGGGAGAAGGTACGCAGGTTGTCTTGCAGATGCTCCATGTACGTCATTCCGCTCAGTACGGTCAGCACATCGGGGAAAGTACCTGCAAATCGGAAGGCCCAGGAAGCCACGCTCTCTTGCGGGCGGCGTTGTTTCAGACGTGCCATCAAGTGGTCGTTCAGGCGGGATAGGCGTCCGCCCAGCAGCGGCTCCATGATAACGGCGGGAATGTTGCGCTTCACCAGCTCGGCATATAGGTATTCGGCATCCGTGTTGCGGGTATTCACTTCTTTGGCATGTCGCCAGTCCACGTAGTTCAGTTGGATTTGTACGAAGTCCCATTTCAGTTCGTCGTGGCGGGAGAGCAGGTAGTCAAAGACTTCGATGTCTCCATGATAGGAGAATCCGAGGTTGCGGATGCGTCCGACTTCGCGCTCTTTCAGCAGGAAGTCCAGCATGCCGTTGTCCAGATAGCGGGAACGGAGGGCTTCCATGCCGCCCATGCCGATGCCGTGCAGCAGGAGGTAGTCGATGTAGTCCACTTGCAGGTCGCGGAAGGAGCGGTGATACATGGCAAGGGACTCTTCGCGGCTGTGCGTGCTGGGACTGAAGTTGGACAGCTTTGTGGCAAGGAAGAATTTCTCCCGTGGATGGCGTTTTAAGGCAATGCCTGTGGCGCGCTCCGACAGACCTTGCACATAGGCGGGAGAGGTGTCGAAATAGTTCACTCCGTGAGCAATGGCATAGTCTATCAGGTCGTTCACGGCTTCCTGGTCTATTTCGTCTCCATTCCCATCGGCGCGTTTCCGGGTGGGCCATCGCATGCATCCGTATCCCAGCAGAGAAACCCGGTCGCCCGTGTTGGGGTTGGTACGATAGGTCATCTTGCCGGTTGGTATCTCGCCCAGTGCGGCCGATTCGCTTTCCCCGTTGTTCTTGTTGCCCGAACAGCCGTATAGGGCTGCTGCCGAGGCAAGCGTTCCTGCACCGGCGAGTTTGAAGAAATCGCGGCGGTTTATCTTGTTCTTATTGTCTTCTTTCATTGTGATAGGACTGAAATTATAAATGGATATTAGGGTGATAAAGTTGCTTCAGACAGTTCTGTGCATCACATGGCCTTCCACATAAATGGCACTGAACGGACGCGACGGACAAAGGTTCTCGCATGCTCCGCATCCGATACAGCGTTCGGCGTTGACTACCGGTATCTTGATGGAGGCTTCGTCTTCCGGGTCTGAAGGAACCATCTGTATGGCACCGGCCGGACAATGGCGGGCACAGTTCCCACATTCCATCTTGTCTGTGATGCAGATGCAATTCTCCTTAATCCATACGGCATGACCGATTTGGACGGCCGATTTCTCGGCGAGGCTCGTCAGATGGATGGCATCGGTAGGACACACCTCCGCACACTTGGCGCATTCGGGGCGGCAGTAACCGCGTTCGTAGGACATTTCCGGCTGCATCAGTTTTGTCAAGTCCGAAGAAGGACGGAGCACTTGGTTGGGGCATACCGATACGCAGAGCTGGCAGGCTGTGCAGTGTTGTGCAAAGTGGCGGGCGCTCAGTGAGCCCGGAGGAGTGATGGGAGTGGCGCGCTCGGGGATTTTTTTGTCCTCGATGACAGCCAGTCCACCGTCCACTTTCTTCTCCTGCGCCTTGAGGGCTGCCGTAGCAGCAAACACGGCAGTTGTAGAGAGAAATGCGCGGCGGGCGTCGTTTACCTGCTCCGGTGCCACGGAGGTTTCCTGGGAGACTGCAGCGGAGGCCGGCTTGCGGCGTGTGTAAGTGATGGCACCTTTCCTGCACTTGTTGATACAGTCCATACATGCCACGCAACGGCTGTAATCTATTTCGTGTGCTTTGATGTTGATGCACGATGCCTTGCAGTTGCGGGCACAAAGTCCGCAACTGTTGCACTTCTTTGTGTCAATTACCGGTTTCAGCAAGGAATACTTCGAGAGGAAGCCAAGCACTGTACCTACCGGACAGATGGTGTTGCAATAGGTACGTCCACCTCGCCATGCCAGCACGATGAGGACTACCAGAGTGACCGTGGCAATCAGCAGGGTAGGGAGACTCTTCATCCATACATCCGTTTCATAGAAGGCATAGCTGTCAGCACGTTCGGCCAGGTAGGCCAGTCCGTTGTTTGCCCACTGGTAGAGTGGGGAGAAAAGGCTGGAAACGATGCGCCCGTATGAGCTGTAAGGGGCCAGCAGCACGACAAAAGAGTTCAGTCCGCCGATAATGGCAAGTACGAATACTCCCAGCACACCGTAGCGTAGCCATTTCAGTGCGGACGAGTAGCGGAAACGGTTTTTCTTCCGTTTGGCGGAGAGCCAGGAAACAATGTCCTGGAATACTCCCAACGGGCAGATGACGGAGCAGTAGATGCGTCCGAATACCAAGGTCAGCACTGCAAGAAACAGTACTACACCGATGTTCAGTGCCAGCACGGCCGGCAGGAATTGTATCTTCGCCATCCATCCGAACCAGGCATGCAGTGTTCCCGTGAAGTCGAGGAACAACAGCGTGATGAGTGCGAAGAAGATGACGGCAAGGGTCAGTCTGATGGTACGTAGCATAAATGTATTGTATAGCGATTAGTATTCGTTCTTTATACCTTTTTTCCCATCTCGTAGGCTTCGTGCATGGAAGGCTTGTCGTTTATCTCGCCCACCTTCCAGGCACCCACGCCATAAATGGTGCCGCATTCTTTGGGCTCTTCCAGGCAGTCGAGGAAGCCACGGAAACCATCGATGGTACGCTCCATCATGGGGACACTTTCTTCGGCGGCGGCGATGATGAAGTAGAACTCCTTGTCCTTTATTTCAAGGTAGCGTGCGCAACAACGGTCAATCAGTGTCTTCATCTGCGCGCTCATGGTGTAGAAGTAGACGGGGGTTGCCATGACGATGACGTCGGCGGCAATCATCTTTTCCACCACTTCGGCGGCATCGTCCTTTTGCGGGCAGGGTTTGCCGTACATGCTGCATACGCTGCATCCCGTGCAGTAGTTGATGTGCTTGTCTTTCAGGAAAATCTTTTCTACTTGATGTCCGGCCTCTGCGGCACCGCGCATGAATTCATTGCACAAGAGGTCGGAGTTTCCATTCCTGCGGGGACTGGAGGAGAGGATTAATACTTTTTTGCTCATATTCGTTGTTCGTTAGTTAGTAAATGATTACGTGCTGCAAAAATAGGCAGGTTTTATGAGAATGGCAGTATACAAATTACGGTTGTTGTTACCTAAATTACTGATTCATTCCAAAAGTATCTCCCGTTCGATGCCGGTGTCTTTCAGAAACTCCCGGTCGTGGCTGATGGCAATTACGGTGCCGGCGTAGTCGCGTATCGTTGCCGTTATTATTTCTATACTCTCGATGTCCAGATTGTTGGTGGGTTCGTCCAGAATGAACATATCCGGGGTATTGTCGGCAATCATCAGGCAGCAGAAGGAGAGGCGCATCTTTTCGCCGCCACTCAGTTTGCCGCACGGCTTGTTCCACACGTCGCGGGGAAAGAGGTAACGGTTGAGGATGGTTTTCACTTCATGTTCCGGCAGGTGGCGGTGGTTGAAAGCTTCTGCTTGTTGGAGTACGCTGCGCTCATTACGGACGAGGGAGTATTCCTGGTCCAGATAGACGGAGGTGAAGTCGGCACGCTCCATCACTCCGCCGGTGGGGTGCAGTTCGCCCATGATGAGTTTCAGCAGGGTTGTTTTTCCACTGCCGTTTTTTCCTTTCAAGCTGAGGCGGTCGCCGCTTCTCAACTGGAAGGTGAGGGAGGAAGACCAGAGCTCCTTTACTGCCTCCGGACGGGTTGTCTCCATAGGAGAAGCCGCGAGGCTGGGATAATGAAAGTTGACGTCCTTTGCCTTGACCAGAACTTTCCCCACATGCAGATGAGAGGCATTGAAGTCTGTTTTCAGTTTGTCTGTCTGTGGCAGTGAACTTTTGATGCCTGACATTTCTGCCTGCAATTTTTCCGTTTTCTCCGTATGAATGCTGCTGAGTCTGCTGCTGCTGTTTTCCGCATTGTTTTTCAGTGCTCCCATCATGATGCGGGGAATCCCCTTTTTAATGGAGTTTTTTTCTCCCCGCACATTCTGTTTGGCCTTCCGTTCTTCTACTTCGCGTGCCACTTTGCGTGCAAGGCGCAGGGCTTTCTGCTTCTCTTCCAGTTGTTGGGTAAGGGCTTTCTGTTGCAGGGCCTTCTGTTTTTTGTAGAAGTCGTAGTTTCCGCTGTAATACGTCAATCCCTGGGAGGAGAGTTCGCAGATGGCAGGCAACTGATTCAGTAGCGTGCGGTCGTGACTGATGACGAGCACGGTAGCCGATGTCCGTCGTATCAAGTTATACAGACGTTCCCGTCCATCCGCGTCCAGATAGTTGGTCGGTTCGTCCAGCAGGATGGCTGTTGGGTTGTGCAACTCCATGCCTGCCAGGAAGATGCGGGTCTTTTCGCCGCCGCTAAGTCCTTCCATCGGACGGGAGAGTGGGATACCGTCCAGTCCCCAGCTGTCGAGAGAAGTCTGGGCGCGTTCTTCCACGTTCCAGTCATCATTGAGCGTATTGAAGTGCTTTTCGGTAGCGTCACCGCTTAGGATGGCATGCAGGGCAGATAGCTTGTGGCTGATTCCCAAAGCTTGTGCTATTGTCTGCCGGTCGTATTGTCCGAAGTGCTGGGGCACGTAGTACAGATGTTCGGGGCGTAGCACCGTTCCCGAACTTGGTGACAAGTCTCCTGCCAAAATGCGCATGAGGGTAGACTTGCCGCAACCGTTATTTCCGGTCAGGGCTATTTTATCTCCGGAGTTGATACTCAAGTGGAGGTGTGAAAACAAGATTTCCTTATCTGCATGGATATAGCTAAGGTCTTTAATGATAAAGCTCATAAGTTTCTACTGTGTTTTTAGAAGTAAGAATGATAGGGGGGATGCAAGCATTCCCCGAAATTGAAATTCTCGAAGGGGAGGGGTACAGACAAACACAGTATTGGCTAAACATCTATATAGGTGATGCTCAGCGTTCAGTCTGAAAAAGCATGTTGATAGTGATGTTTACCGAAATGTGTTGTCTTTAGTCGGATATTCTCATCGGTGGAATTAATTGGTTAGTGGGCGCAAAGGTAATAATTTCCACTGAATAACAAAGGCTTTTTGCGATATTAATATCGTGTCGGCAAGAAGTTAATATCGTGTTTGCAAGAAATTAACTTCCTGCAGACACGATGTTAATACTTTATTGGTTCTGTTACTTCATGGCCGAAGCATCGAACGAGAGTGGCAGTAATTCTCCCACATTCTTCAGCTCGTAGATTCCCTTTTTGCCATACAGCAACACCCGCATTGGCTGCTTGAAGCGCTTCTCCGTTTCGAGCATCACTTGCCGGCAGGCGCCGCAGGGCGGGATGGGAGACTCCAGGAACTCGTCGTGCTCGTTGCGTGCAGCAATGGCGAGGGTGGTTACTGCCTGGTCGGGATGTTGGGAGTTGGCATAGAATAGGGTGGTGCGTTCTGCACACAGCCCGGAAGGATAGGCGGCGTTTTCCTGGTTGGTGCCGGTCACTACAATACCGTTTGCCAGTCTGGCTGCAGCTCCTACCGAGAAGTGGGAGTAAGGGGCATAGCTGCGGTTGGTAGCCTCGCGGGCGGCATCCATCAGTTCGCGGTCGGCGGCATCCAGTTCTTCATAGTCGTATATCTTGACGGCGATTTCGATATTTAATTCTTTCATAAGGCAAAGGGTTATATTGTAATTAATGTTACAAAGATAGAAAAGAGATTGGTTATTTCAATTCTTTTACGGACTTTTGTGCAGAACTCAACATTTTAAGCATGAAACGGATTTTCAGACTGACTGCTATCATAGCATTTCTTTTTATTTCCATTACAACAGTGCAGGCACAACGCCGGAATGCCCGCTACAATGAGTATATCAAACAGTATGCTCCCCTTGCCGTGGAGCAGATGCAACGTCATAAGATACCTGCCAGCATCACGCTGGCCCAAGGGCTGTTGGAGAGTGGTGCCGGATACAGCGAGCTGGCGCGTAAGAGCAACAACCACTTCGGCATCAAGTGTGGAGGCAACTGGCGCGGACGGACGGTGAGGCATGATGACGATACCCGCAATGAATGTTTCCGCGCTTATCGCAATCCGAAAGACTCTTATGAAGACCATTCCGATTTCCTGAAACGGGGAGCACGTTATGCTTTTCTTTTCAAACTGAAGATTACGGACTATAAGGGTTGGGCGCGCGGCTTGAAGAAGGCCGGCTATGCTACCGACCCGTCGTATGCCAACCGCCTGATAACCATTATTGAGGACTATGAACTGTATAAGTACGACAGCCGTGGCATGAGCAAACACGATGTCCGCAGTTGGGAGAAGGAACTGAAAAAGAAACCTTGGCTGGCCAATCCGCATCAGGTGTACATTGCCAACGATATAGCTTATGTCGTGGCACGCGACGGAGACACCTTCCAGGTATTGGGCAAGGAGTTTGACATCAGCTGGAAGAAACTGGTGAAATACAACGACCTCCATAAAGAATATACACTGGAGGTGGGAGACATCATCTACTTGAAAGAAAAGCGCAAGAAAGCTGCCAAACCCCATACTGTCTACATTGTGAAGGACGGCGATTCCATGCACTCCATTTCCCAAAAGTACGGTATTCGTCTGAAGAACCTTTATAAGATGAATCGTAAGGATGCGGAATACGTGCCCGAGGTGGGAGACCGCTTGAGATTAAGATAAAGAAGCTATCCGAAAATGTACAGGGTGTCCGAAAACGGACACCCTTCTTTTTTGCCTTTTCGCTTACTTTCAGTGGTTTATGATTTTGGCATGGATTTAGTATATATTAAGCGTTATGTTCGCAAACAATAAAATTTAAAGATATGGATAGAGAAATTCCGAAAGAAGTGCGTAATAAAGAACGCAATAAGAAAATCATCCGCTACGGTGCTATCGGCGTGGCAGGTATCGTAGTGGTCAGTGTACTCATTTCATTGATGCGTACGGGAGTGAAGGAGAAAGACCTTGTATTCTCCAAAGTAGGCAAGGGTACGATTGAAGTCAGTGTCAGTGCCTCCGGAAAAGTGGTTCCTGCATTCGAGGAAATTATAAATTCGCCTATTAATACCCGCATTTTGGAAGTGTACAGAAAAGGTGGTGATAGTGTGGATGTCGGTACCCCTATCCTGAAACTGGACTTACAGAGTGCCGAAACCGACTACAAAAAGATGCTGGATGAAGAGCAGATGCGCAGCTACAAGCTGAAACAGCTGAAACTTGACAACCAGACCAAGCTGACCGACCTTCAGATGAAAATCAAAGTCTCCGCCATGAAGCTGGACCGCATGAAGGTGGAACTGCGTAACGAGCAGTACCTTGATAGCCTCGGTTCGGGCACCACCGACAAAGTGCGCCAAGCCGAACTGAGCTACAATGTAGCACAACTGGAATACGAGCAATTACAGCAGCAGTATGCCAACGAGAAGGAAGTGCTGGCTGCAGAATACCAAGTGCAGGAACTGGATTTCAGCATGTTCCAAAAGACACTGGCCGAAACCAAACGTACGCTCGACGATGCGCAGGTGCGTTCGCCCCGGAAGGCCATCCTTACTTATATCAACAATCAGATTGGTGCCCAGGTTCCCGAAGGCTCACAGATTGCCGTCATCTCCGACTTGAGTCACTTCAAGGTGGAAGGCGAGATTGCCGATACTTACGGTGACCGTGTGGCTGCCGGCGGCAAGGCCATTGTGAAGATTGGCAGCGAAAAGCTGGAAGGTTCCGTAAGCAGTGTTACTCCGCTTTCAAAGAATGGCGTCATCTCCTTTACCGTGCAGTTGAATGAGGACAACAACCGCCGACTGCGTTCCGGTCTGAAAACCGACGTCTATGTGATGAATGCAGTGAAGGAAGACGTGATGCGCATAGCCAATGCCAGCTATTATGTGGGACGTGGGGAGTATGAACTTTTTGTACGCAATTCCGACAAGGAAATTGTAAAGCGCAAGGTGCAGCTGGGCGATTCCAACTTTGAGTTTGTAGAAGTGGTCAGTGGCTTGCAACCGGGTGATGAAGTGGTGGTGAGCGATATGAGTAACTATAAGAACAAGAATAAGTTGAAGCTAAAATGATAAAGGTTTACTTGAAACAAGCCTGGGAGCTGTTGAAGCAGAATAAACTGTTCAGCATGCTCTACATTGTGGGTACGGGGCTGGCCATTGCCATGACAATGATTATGGCGGTGGTGTATTATGTGAAGATTGCGCCCGTCTATCCAGAGGCAAACCGCATGAATACGCTTTACCTCAGCAATTCAAAATTCACGCAGGGAAGCGGCAACAATACCAGGACCATGCAATGGGCTGTTTCCTACAAGGCGCTGCAAGACTGGTTCTATCCCGTAGAGAATGCTCTTGTCGTTTCAGCCGAGCTGCATAATGATTTGTCGGAAAACAGTTATATACAGCCTGCCGACCGCAGCGGTGATTTTCCGGTTATGGTAAAGTTGACAGACCCTGCTTTTTTCAAGATATATTCTTTCCAATTCCTGGAAGGTAGTCCATTCACGGCATCCGACCTGGCAAGTGGCATTTCCACTGCTGTCATTACCGATGATTTGGCACGCCGCTTGTTCGGTACGACGGAAGAGGTAGTAGGACGCTCGTTCAGCCTGAACTATATCGACTATCGGGTTTGTGGGGTGGTGCGCAGTGCCAGTTACCTCACCTCTAAATCCTATGCACAGCTTTATATACCTTATACGGTGTCGCCCGATTACAGCACTCCCAAGTACGACCTTCCCTATCTGGGAGCTTTCAGTGCTACCTTTCTGGTGCAGGACAGTAAGCAGGGAGATGCTCTGCGGGCTGAGATAAAGGAAATCTGCCGCAAGGAGAATCTTATGCATCCCGATGAATGGAAAGTAGATTTCTGGGAGCAGCCCACCTCCCATCTGTTGAGTGTCTTCAAGACTTATGCAAGTATGGAGTTTGACCTTTGGGCCACAGTGCGCCACTTTCTGCTTGTCCTGCTCGTATTGCTGTTGGTGCCTGCCCTGAATCTGAGCGGCATGATATCGAGCCGTATGGAGGGACGTCTGGCAGAGATGGGCGTGCGGAAATCGTTTGGAGCCGGACGTAAGATACTGCTTTCACAAGTGATGTGGGAAAACCTGCTGCTGACCGCACTGGGCGGAGCATTGGGCTTGCTGCTGGCATGGCTGGCACTTTACGTGGGACGCGAGTGGATATTTACGGTATTCGACAGCTGGCCGAATATGGTACCCGAAGGAGTGGAGGTCCGCGTATCGGGTGAAATGCTGTTTGCTCCGCTGGTTTTTCTCGCCGCATTGGCGCTGTGCGTCGTGCTGAATCTGTTGTCGGCCCTTATACCGGCGTGGTATTCCTTGAGGAAACCGATTGTGAACTCACTGAATGAAAAACGATAAGACACGGGAGGTTGGTATGTTTAAGTTAATATGGAAGAATCTTTGGGCGCGCCGCCGCAAGAACGGATGGTTGTTGGCCGAATTGATATTGGTGAGTATCATCAGTTGGGTTGTATTGGACCCGGTGATTGTGGTCACGCACGATCGTAATATCCCGTTGGGCTATGATGCGGAGCGGCTTTGCCTCATTTCATTGGGCGCATTGCAGCCCCAGGCACCGGGATACGATGCCGAAGCGCAGGACTCTGCTACGTTGGTGGACAACTATTATAATTTGGTGCGTTATGTCAAGGACTTTGACGGTGTGGAATCGGCCACTCCCGTGCTGGGATTCTGTTATCCCAATTCTTCGGGAAGTTCGAATAGTCAATTGTTTGCCGAAGGGGATACGATTCCCTTATCTATTATGATGATACAATTTCTGCCTCATACGAACTTTTTCGATACGTATGGTTTCCGTTCCGGTAAGGGGCGGACACCCGGACAGCTGTCCGACTACGCCTATGCCCCGAATGACATTGTACTGACGGAGAATGCTGCCGAACAGTTGTTCCATACCAAAGACGCGCATGGCAAACGCTGTATAAGCAGAGACCATGGAGATACCTTGTACATGCCAGTTGTCGGTACGATAGGAGCCATGAAGATGTATAGCGAGTGGCGTCCCGTCCCCGTTGCATTTATGCCGATGCTTACCATCGATACAAGTTATATCCCTGAAAGTGCCCATATCCTGGTACGTCTCAAAGAGGGTGTCAGCATGGAGCGTTTTCTGCACGATTTCCGTCCTTGGATGGTGAAGGAGATGAGGCGGGGCAATCTGTTTGCTCGCAGTGTCCGTTCCTATGAGCAGATTATAACGGAGAGCGAAGCCAGCAATTCCACACCGATTTACCGCCGTAATCTGGCGATGGCGGCTTTCTTCCTGGTGAATCTTTGCCTGGGTGTCATCGGTACCTTCTGGTTGCAGACACGTACGAGGCGCGAGGAAGTGGGAGTGATGCTGTCGTTCGGAGCTACACGTAGTGACATTGTCCGCCTGCTGATGGGCGAAGGCACGGTATTGACCGTGGTCGCTTCACTGACTGGTTTTCTGCTTTATTTGCAATATGCACTGAAAGAAGGGCTGGCCAAAGGACAGAATTGGGTGGAGAGTACAGAGAGCTATTGGGTGTCGGATTTCACCTCGCATTATCTGCTCGTGTCGCTCGTCATCTTTCTGATACTGCTGGTGGTAGTGTTGGTGGGAATCTATATCCCAGCGCGCAACATCAGCCGCATTCCACCTACGGAAGCTCTGCGTGACGAATAGATGAAAACGGACAAAGTGTTCATTTTCGGACACCTTACTGCATGTATAAATAGCAGATAATCAATAATAAACGGTTTTGGCACAACTTTTGACCTCTTGAAACAGAAATTGTGCGGAATAGAAACGGAACAGAATAATAACAATTAAATACTTACCATTATGATTAAGTTAACTGGCATCAACAAGATTTATCGTACAAACGAGATTGAAACCGTGGCATTGGAAAATGTAAACCTCGAAGTGAACAAGGGAGAATTTCTCAGTATCATGGGACCCTCCGGTTGTGGAAAATCTACGTTGCTGAACATTATGGGTTTACTGGATGCACCTACCAGCGGCACCATCGAAATAGCCGGTACGAAAGTGGACGGCATGAAGGACAAGGAGCTGGCTGCTTTCCGTAACCAGAAGCTGGGTTTTGTGTTCCAGTCTTTCCATCTGATTAATTCGCTGAATGTGCTGGATAATGTGGAGCTGCCTTTGCTGTATAGAAAGGTGTCTGCCAAGGAACGCCGTCATCTGGCGGAAGAGGTATTGAAGAAGGTCGGTTTGAGCCACCGCATGCGTCACATGCCTACACAGCTTTCCGGCGGTCAGTGCCAGCGTGTAGCCATTGCCCGTGCCATTATCGGCAACCCGGAGATAATCCTCGCCGATGAGCCCACCGGTAACCTGGACTCCAAGATGGGTGCCGAAGTCATGGAACTGTTGCATCAACTGAACAAGGAAGACGGACGTACCATCGTGATGGTGACCCACAATGAAGAGCAGGCCAAACAGACCTCACGTACCGTCCGCTTCTTCGACGGACGTCAGGTGGAATAATTACTGCTTAACAGCCAACTGTCAACTATTAATTATCAACTATCAATAAATGAAATGCAAACCGTAAGACAAGCTTTTACAATCTTGAAGCAGAATCCGCTGCTAAGTACGATTTCCATATTGGGTACGGCCTTTGCTATCACCATGATTATGGCTATTGTGATTACTTGGCAGACAAAATATGCTGACTTGGAACCGGAAGTGAACCGCAGTCGGTGTCTTTACTTTTCCGCTATGCACGTATACGACAAGGAAAAGGACGGCAATAATAATTGGAGTAATCCTTCGGCGGCATTTATGAAAGAATGCGTGCAGCCGGTGCCCGAAGTGGAATACTGTACGGCATTTTCCCCAGCCGGTTTGTCGTTGGCTTCGTTGACTGACGGTAACAATCGGGTGAAAGTGGATGCTATGCGGACAGATCCCGACTTCTGGAAAGTGTTCAGCATGCAGTTTCTTGCCGGACGCGGCTTCAGCGAAGCCGACCGTGCTGGAGAAAGCAAGGCTGTAGTAGTCTGTGCGTCTGTAGCGCGGAAACTGTATGGAAGTACAGATGTAGTGGGACAGGAATTCCTGCTGAACCGGGAACTTGCACGTATCGTGGGAGTGGTGAAAGATGTTTCCGTCACTGCTAAGGATGCATACGCACAAGTGTGGGGTATGTACAGTGCCGACGAACTGAAAATTACCGGAGTCCACAGTTATTTGGGAGGCATGCAGATTGCTGTATTGGCACGTACATCTGATGACTTTCCTGCCATCCGGGAGGGCATTGCCAAGCAGGTGGAACGTGTTAATGCCGGATTGGGCAACAAACAGATAGACATCATGGAACAGCCGGACAATATCGTGGCGCACGTCAACCACGTATGGGCTAATGTAGGGCCAGACTTGACAATGCTTTATCTTCAATATGCCGTAGCTTTATTTATCATTTTGTTGGTACCGTCACTCAATTTGTGTGGCTTGAGTAACAGCCGCATGCAGCAACGTATTACCGAATTAGGTGTACGTAAGGCTTTTGGAGGAACGAAAAGCGTGCTTGTGCGGCAGATACTGAACGAAAATCTGATGTTGACATTACTGGGTGGAGTAGTGGGACTGCTTTTCAGTTATTTGGCAGTATATGCCATGCGTATGTGGCTGTTCACCAATAATCAGAATGTGGGTACGTCGGGCGAGCTCAGCTTGAACATGGAGGCGCTGTTTAGTCCGTGGGTATTCCTGCTGGCATTTGTTTTCTGTGTGGTCATCAATCTGTTGAGTGCGGCACTGCCTGCATGGATAGCGGCACGGCACACTATTGTAGATTCTTTGAATGATAAATAGAAGGAGGTACTTGATATGAAATTTACGATACATAACTTACGTATGATAAAGGCACGCTTCAGCAGTAACGGCTGGGTATTGGCTGAATTGTTCTTGGTATTCATCGTGATGTGGTTCCTCTGTGACTCACTGGGATGCATGAAATATACTTTCTACCGTCCGCTGGGTTATAATATTGAACATGTCTATAAATTATCCACCGTTGTAGGTGGAGAAAGTCGGGATACGAGTCTGACTGATGCCGATAAATATCTGGGTATATTGGCGAAATTGGAACAAGAGCCTTCCGTAGAGGCAGCTGCCCTTTGTTATTGGAGCCTTCCGATGAGTGGCAGTAATAGTTACAATGCGTTGGTTGTGCAAGATACTTCCTGGGTGCAAGGACGCTGTATTTATACGACTGGAGGATATATGGATGTTTTCCGGATAAGTGAGGACCCGCGTCACCCGTTCCGGGACACTCCCGCAGGATGGAACAATGTGACACTGAGTAATGCCGCTTTTGAACGTTTTCGTAAGAAAATGCCGGAGTTTTCGCAGACTACGCCGTTAGGTAATGGTGATTCTGTTACAATCATCAAGCAGATGGGGAAGACCGGTGCTTTCCGTTCCTATCGTTATGGAGTTGAGGAACCTTGGTTCTTTTATCATTTGGGAGAGAATATGATTAAGGCAGAGTTTGCCGACAATTGGTCGCAGATTGTTTTCCGCGTGAAGCCTGCTGCCGACGGACCGGATTATCGGGAGAAGTTTCTGCGCGAAATAGCGCCTAAACTGGACACGGACAATGCGTTTGTGGCAGATGCCGCTCCCTATACTGAACAACAGTTGCAGTTCGAGGTGATGAATGGCGATACGGATAAGGTGAACAGTCAGGCTGTGGTGGTGCTCTTCCTGCTGGTGAATGTATTTTTGGGGTTAATAGGCACCTTTTGGTTCCGTACTCGCCGCCGCCGTTCGGAGATAGCTCTACGGATGGCGATGGGCAGTACGCGTGGCGGTGTGTTTCGTTTACTGATAGGTGAGGGATTACTGTTATTGGCGTTAGTGACATTGCCTGCCATGGTTGTATGCTACAATGTGGGGATGGCGGAATTTACTATAGGACGTACCTCTCTCATATCCACTTGGCCGATAGAGTGGAGTGTGATACGCTTCCTTGCAGGTTCTCTAGGGGCTTGGTTACTGATAGCTCTGATGGTAGTGATTGGAATATGGTTTCCGGCACGGCAGGCTATGAAGATTGAGCCGGCAGAGGCGTTGCATGAAGAGTAGTATGAAAAACAATAGAGGATTAACAATAAAAAAGAAGAAAAATGAAAACTAATATAGTAGGTATTATCATTGCATTGATATTGACATTTGTAGGTATGCTGAGTGTTTATGCACAAGATACCAAAGTGAGTGAAGTGCGCAAAGTGGATGCCTTTTCGTCCATTGAGATAACGTCTGTGGGAACAATTTATTTTACACAGAGTGACACTTATTCTTTCAAGATTGAAGGTAAGGAGAAGCACGTGAAGAATACAGAAACCACAGTGAAGGACGGCTGTCTGCTGATAGGCTTCAAGGATAGGAAAAACAAGAGCATGAGAAATCAGAAAGATGGCGTGACCATTTGGATTTCGGCTCCTGATTTGAAGAAGGTGGAGTTTACCGGTGTAGGGGAGTTCAATTGTGAGAAGCCCTTGAAACTGGATGAGGTGTCATTTGAAGTAAAGGGAGTGGGTGAAGTGAATGTATCCGATTTGACGTGTGACGAGCTGAAAGTTGCTTTGCGCGGAGTAGGTAGCGCCGATATTCATGTAGTCTGCGATTATTTGACTGCCAGAATGAGTGGTGTGGGTGACGTCACTTTGAGCGGAACTGCCGGGCATGCTGACATTTCTAAAGGAGGCATAGGCGGAGTGAATACATGTAACCTGAAGGTGGGCCGTTGAGTAGCGGTAACACCAATCGTAAATAGTAAATCGTCTAATCGTAAATATCAATATGATAAAGCAATACTTCACACAAGCCTGGGCACAGTTGCGGCAGCAACCGATGATTAGTGCCGTCAGCATAGCCGGTACGGCACTTGCCATCTTCCTCATCATGCTGGTGGTGATGATGCAGCAGGTGAAGGTAGCTCCGTTTGCTCCGGAGAGCAACCGCGACCGCTTTCTACATGTGCATTATATGAGCATCACCAACAAAAGCTGGGGAGAGGGAAACAGTTCCAACGGACCGATGGGGATAAAGACTGCGCTTGAGTGCTTCAAATCGCTGAAGACCCCCGAAGCAGTAACGATTTATACCTGTATGGTCATTTCTACCCCCGTGAATCTGCCGGGACAACCTGCAACGGGTATCGACCTGTTGCAGACAGATGATACTTTCTGGCGTGTGTTTGATTTCTCTTTTGTTGCCGGGAAACCTTATGACCAGGCTACATTCGATGCCGGACTACCTGTAGCGGTAATTACGGAAAGTGTAGCGCGCAGGTTATTCCAGACAACGGAGGCTGTTGGTCGCGAATTCCTTTTGAACCATGCTCCTTATACAGTGTCCGGTGTAGTGAAGGATGTTTCTACTTTGGCCAACACTGCCTATGCGCAGGTATGGGTGCCCTATACTTCTACTGAGATAACGAAAAGCACATGGAGTGATGAGCATATGGGGATGATGAGCGTTACCATTCTGGCGAAAAGCCGTGATGATTTTCCCGCTATTCGTGAGGAGACGGAACGCCGCCGTCAGGAGTACGACACTGTAATTGGCGAGAATGGTTATTCGTTGATTTACCGTAACCGTCCTTATGACCAGGAGAAAAATGCCGCAGGAATGGCTGCCAACATCGAACCGGACGTGGACCAGGCACGCAGGCAGCGTCTCATTATCTTCATCATTCTACTGATTGTTCCTGCCATCAACCTCAGCTCGATGACGCAGAGCCGTCTGCGCCAGCGTGTGGCAGAGATTGGTGTGCGCCGGGCATTCGGTTCAACGAGACTGGAACTGATGGGGCAAATCATTGCAGAAAATCTGGTGGTGACATTGCTGGCAGGGGTGATGGGATTGTTGCTGAGTGTAGCATTCGCTTATTTGGGAAATACACTGCTGTTTGCGCAGGAATTCAGCCAGACGCTGAGTCCTCCGGCAGTGGATGCGAGCATATTGCTGCATGGCTCCACCTTTGGCTGGGCGTTGTTGTTCTGCTTTGTGCTAAACTTACTAAGTTCCGGTATTCCCGCATGGCGTGCATCAAGAATAGGGATTGTAAATGCATTGGGCGGACGTTTGCATAAATAACTCCATCACAAAACATTAATCATTGAAGAAAATGACTAAGAAACTTCTTACACAGATAAAGAATGAATGGCTCTCAAACCTATGGTTGGTGTTGGAGTTATTGGTAGTGAGTGTAGTGATGTGGTACGTGGTAGACTATCTCTACACGCGCGCCGCCACCTATCTGGAGCCGAGAGGCTTTAATATAGAGCACTGCTACCTTATAGAGTTGGGGGAACTGACACCCAAAAGTCCCGACTACATAGCCGGGCATACCTCTCAGCAGACCCACGATGACATAGCCGAGTTGTTGGAGCGTCTGCGTCGTCGGCCGGAGATAGAAGCGGTCAGCCTTTCGCAGAATTCGTATCCTTACAACGGAAGCAATTCAGGCGCTGAAGTAAGCTATGACACTTTGCGTTCTCCCGGTTGGACCATCCGCAGGTTAGTGACACCGGACTTTCCCCGTGTATTCCGCTATCGGGGCACGCGTGGCGAGACACCCGAACAATTGGCTGAAATGTTGGAGCGCGGGGAGTTTATGGCTTCGGATAACCTCTACCGGAAATACGACTGCCGGATGACAGATCTCGTAGGCCAGCGGTTCTATCTTTTTGGTGATACTACGAAGACCTACCGGCTGGGTGCTGCACTGCAAAATGTACGCTATCACGATTATGACCAGGCGCGAAGCTCATATTCCATGATGGTGAAGCAGAGTTTCTACTATATCGGTCTCGAACTTTGTGTCCGCGTCCGTGAAGGGCAGGACAATGACTTCATTGAGAGGCTGAAGGCAGACAGTGAGAGCCAGTTCCGCATAGGCAATATCTTCATTTCGGAGATACGTTCTTTCAAGGATATTCGTCGCAACTACCAGCAGGCATGGACCAATGACATCCGTAACTATGTGATGGGTATGGGATTCCTGCTGCTGAACATTTTCCTCGGCTTGCTCGGAACATTCTGGTTCCGTACGCAGCAACGCCGTTCGGAGATAGCACTGCACAAAGCGCATGGAGCGACAGACCGTGCCATCTTCAGCCGGCTGCTTAGTGAAGGGATATTGTTGTTGGCAATTGTCACCCCCGTTGCATTGCTCATCGATTATAATCTTGCACACCTGGAGTTGAACTCCTGGAGGAACGGTACGACGTTGGAGTGGGACCGCCTGCTGCTATGTGCCGCCATCAGCTTTGTGCTGATTGCCCTAATGATTGTCATCGGTATAGGTATTCCCGCCCGCAAGGCGATGAAGGTGCAGCCTGCCGAAGCATTGCACGATGAATAGAAAGCTATGAAACAAATTTTAGCTCTTATCCGCCAGAATCCCTTTTTCAGTGCTGTTTCCGTCATCGGTACGGCAGTGAGCATCACCTTTGTCATGGTCATTTACATGGTGTATGACATCCAGACGGCTGACTTAGCTCCCGAGTCGCGCCGCAGTAGTATGGTATATTCCTCTTATGGATACTCTTACCGCAAGTCCGACCACAGCAATTCCAATACGGGCATGTCTTATCGGGCTGTCAACGCTATTTTCGCAGAACTTCCGGGTGCGGAACTTGTCACCTATCTGGGACCTACCTATCTTAGATACTGTGGGGATTCACCCGTGCGGGGAATGCGCCGTACGGTTCGTCAGGTGGATTTGAACTATTGGCGTGTCTACGATATCCCTCTTGTGGCGGGCCGTCTTTTCAGTACCGAAGAGTTCGATGCTTGCCGGGATGTCGTGGTTATAGGCGAACAGCTTGCTCGCGAAGCTTTCGGGTCTGCCGAAGCAGCCATTGGCAAAAATTATTTTGTCAACTTTCGCCCTAAGCGCATTGTCGGGGTCACCAAGGATGTGAGCTCTCTGTTCACATTTGCCTATGGAGAGTTGTGGATGCCTTATTCCACCCGGGATTCCGGTCTGGGCAGTGAAGGGCTACGGGGAGATTTCGAGGCTGTGGCCCTTGTCAAGCCCGGTGTCGGCAGAGAGGAACTCAAGCGGCAGATAGAACAGTCGCTTGCCCGCTTCAACGAGATACTGGTCGAATATGAACTGGAGCTTCCCGACCTCAGCACCTATACGGAACGGCAGTTCTTCCGTAATGACACGATGAGTCCTGCCGTAACCTGCATCATCCTGGGTTTGATATTGCTTATTGTGCCCGCTATCAATGTCAGCGGACTTATATCTTCGCAAATGTCCCGTCGCATGGCTGAGCTTGCGGTAAGGAAAGCATACGGCGCCAGCCGTTCTACCTTGATGGTGCAGTTGCTCCGCGAGAACCTGGCCTTGGCATTTGCCGGCGCATTGCTCGGTTTTCTCTTTTCGTGCATATTCCTATGGCTGGGTAAGGACTGGATGCTTGGCGATGGTGCTCCCGGAACGAATTTTGATGTAAGCGTCTGGCTCTTCCTCCGTCCTGCGGTTTTCGTGGCTGTATTGGTGGTGTGTCTGTTGTTCAACCTGCTTTCTGTGTTTATTCCTGCCTGGCATGCCACCCGTCGCCCTATAGCCGAGGTTCTTGGCGGAGAATGAGCGGATAAACGAATCCCAATTAAAACAGTAACGAGTATGATACATTCTATTTTACACCAGATATGGAACCAGCGCCGCAGTAACGGCTGGCTGTTTGCCGAGCTGTTGATTGTATTTACATTGATGTGGTATTGTGTGGATGTACTCTATGGCTTTGCCCATGCAGAACGGCAGCCTAAGGGGTATGATTTGGAGCATGTCTATAAGATAAGGATTTCCTGCAATCCCACACAGATAGTGCCGTGCACGTCGGAAGACAGCCTGCAGACCTTCTGGTTCAAGCCGATGGAGGAAGTGCTCCGGCGTATCAGGCAATATCCTGCAGTGGAAAGTGCTGCCACGTGGCTGGGTACCGATACTTATACCCGCGGGCGTGTTTACCAGGGGTATACGACGGACAGCGTGCATGTTGTCGAGACTACAGTGCGCTATGTGTCTCCCGAATATTTCGACGTCATGCGCATTCCGCTGTTGCAGGGGAATGTCTCGGATTGGAATTCCACTGCCAGTCCTCTGCCTGCCGTGGTGACCCGTGATTTGGCAGACAGTCTTTTTCAGACAAGTGCCGGGGCGGTGGGCCGCGAGTTTCTGGATTATTACAGCGGAGGTCTCCGTTACCGTGTCTCTGCAGTCTGTGCCTTGCAGAAGACGGATGACTATGCCCGTTACGGACCTTTTGTCCTGACTCCTTTCCCCGGTTGGTTCTATGAGGACCAGTACCTCCCGTTCATCTCCCTACGGATACGTCCGGAGGCGGATACGGATAATTTTGCAGCCCGTTTTTATCAGGATATGATGTCGCAGCTGCAGGTCGCTCCATTCTATCTTTTCGACATACAGAGCTATAAGGACCAGAAGATAGAGCGGGATGCTGCCGAAGGAATCACCCCGTATATCCGCAGCGCAAGGCTCATTGTGATATTCTTTGTTTTCAATGTATTCATCGGGCTGATGGGAACTTTTTGGTTCCGTACCCGCCATCGCCGCAGCGAGATTGCTTTGCGCATGGCCATGGGCAGCAGCCGCGGAAGAATACGCTGGCAATTGCTGGGTGAAGGGTTGCTGCTGTTGGCACTTGCTTCCATCCCCGCTTTGATGATATGTATCAATATGGTTATGGCAGATGTCACTTTTACGGAAGCCACGGATGCCACTTGGGGGAGATTTGTCATATGCGTTTCTATTGTCTGGATATTGATGGCATTGATGGTGATTGCAGGAATCTGGTATCCGGCTTCACGGGCCATGAAGGTACAGCCTGCCGAAGCATTGCACGATGAGTGAGTTTTTTTTGAATAATCTGTGCTCATTCTCAATATAACTTGTATATTTGCGTGACGAATAAGAGTTTTGCGTTGAGTATACAAAATCTATATTATGATGAAACGCCTTTTCTTTCCATTGTTTGCAGGCTTGTTGTGGTTGATGTCGGGAACACTTTCGGCTACGGAACGTACGTACAATGTACTTTTCATACAGTCCTATACAAAAAATACTCCTTGGCACAGCCTTCTGACAGAAAATTTGGAGAACGGACTGGACAAGGGGGGAGTTAAAGCCAATATCACTACTGAATATCTGAATGCCGATTACTGGTCTTTCGCTTCCGAGTGCTTCATCATGCGCCGCATCTGCGAGCGTGCCAGGCAACGGAAAACGGACTTGATTGTGACCTCCAGCGATGAGGCTTTCTTCACATTGACCCATTGCGGTGATTCCCTGCCTTATCAGATACCGGTAGTGGTTTCGGGTATCAAATACCCGGATGAGAGGGTCTTTGAAAGAATGCCCAACGTCTCCGGCTATGTTTCGAAAACGGATTTCGATGTCTTGCTGGATGCGGCTGTCCGCATGTTTCCTTCCCGCAGGGAGTTGGTCTGTCTGTCTGACAGCAGTTTCCTGAGCCTTAAAGGGGTTAAGGCTGTGGAGGAATCCTGGGAACGCATAAAGAGCAACTATCCGGAGCATGAGTTGAAAGTGCTGAATGTGCAGGCCAAGTCCTTGAACTCTATCATCACTTCCATTTGCTATGACTACAATGCCTACAAGCATATTGTCATTGCTCCCAAATGGATTCCCTTTCTTTCCTTGAAGTTGAAGGCCCCCGTGTTTACCAGCCAGAACCTGGCTATGACGAACGGTGTTCTGTGTGTGTACGATGCCGTTCCCGGAGAGGATGCCTTTGCCGCCGGCCGGCAGGCTGCAAGTATTTTGAAGGGCAAGTCGCCCGCTTCATTGGGAGTAAAGGACTTTGGGGGCAAGTTACTGTTCGATTACAAACAGTTGCAGTTTTTCCGTGTGGACACGAACCGTGCGGAGAGCAAGGGCATCGTTTTGAATATACCGCTGGTGGAGCGCTACCGTGTCTGGTTCATTCTGTTCTATTCGCTGATTGTCGGGGCATTGGTGCTGCTGGTTGCCTGGCTTTTCCGTGCCAACCGCAGGGAGTCGCGCAAGCGCATACATGCCCAGACCCGCTTGTTGATACAGCACCGCCTGGTGGAGCAGCGCGACGAGTTCGACAATATCTTCTGTTCCATTCGCGACGGCTTGATTACGTATGATACCGACCTGCGCATCCATTTTGTCAACCGTCCGTTGCTACAGATGCTGGGACTTTCTTCCGAGACCTATACGTCCCGTTTCTATGAAGGGCAGATGGCCAGCTCCATTTTTAGGATTTACATGAATGGAGAAAATATCCTGCAGGACTTGTTGAAGAAAGTACGTACCGGCAAGAGCCCTATTCCTATTCCGGAGAAAGCCTTCATGCAGGAGAACCATCAGGGAACGTATTTCCCCGTTTCCGGCGAGGTGGTACCTATCTTTGCCAATGAAAAGATGACGGGAATGGCGATTGTATGCCGCAATATCTCCGAAGAGGAGATGCGGAGGCGCTTTTTCAACATGGCGGTGGAGGAGAGCTCCATTTATCCGTGGCAGTACAACATGCGTATGAACCGCTTCCATTTCCCAGGTGGATTGCTGCGCCGTTTCGGGTATATAGGTGATACGGACTTGCTGACGCGTGATGAGATGGATGCCCTTATACATCCGGAAGACTTGCCGCATACGCGCAGGAATTTTGATGCCATTCTGTTGGGTAATGAAATCAATTCACGGATGAGTTTCCGGTTGAAGAGTGTGGACGGGAGCTATGAATGGTGGGAGTTTCGCAGTACCGCTTATGACGGCCTGACGGTCGATACCCCATACATGGTGTTGGGAGTATGCCAAAGCATCCAGCGTTACAAGGATACGGAGGAAGCCCTGATTGCCGCACGTGACCGTGCCTTGCAGGCCGACAAGCTCAAATCTGCGTTCCTTGCCAATATGAGCCATGAGATACGTACCCCTCTGAATGCCATTGTCGGCTTCTCGGATTTATTGAAGGACTTGGACGCTTTTTCTCCGGAAGAGGTAAAGCAGTTCGTCGAAACAATCAACATCAACTGTACGTTGCTGCTGGCGTTGATAAACGATATTCTGGACCTCTCGCGCATAGAATCGGGCACGATGGACTTTAAGTTCGGAGCATTCAACCTGGCGTTCATCATGCAGGAGGTCCATGAATCCCAGCGTCTGAGTATGCCTCGGGATGTAGAGCTGCGTATAGAGATTCCGGAAGGGGAAGACAAATTGGTCATCACCGATTCCGTCCGCTTGAAGCAGGTCGTGAACAACTTGATAAACAATGCCAAGAAATTCACGGTAACGGGCAGCATCACCTTCGGCTATGTCACGAACCGGGAAGGATATACCACCATCTTTGTCGAAGACACGGGAAGCGGTATCTCTGAAGACGCCCAGAAACATATCTTCGAACGCTTTTACAAAGAAGACAGCTTTACGCAGGGCGCCGGTTTGGGGCTGAGCATTTGCCAGACCATCGTAGACCGCCTGCATGGTTCTATCTCGGTCTCCTCAGAGTTGGGAAAAGGAACGCGTTTCGAGGTGGTGATACCGGATGCGAACGAGTAATCATTCAATCCGTTTGCAGGCATTGGCTTGCAGGAACTCTTCCAATATATCCTCGTAATTGCCATACAGCATGATGTGGTGGTTGCCCAGCGGTGTCTTGAGGAAATAGTCGGCAGGGGAGTTCATTTTTATCCGCACTTGGGTGCGGCACATATTGATGTAGTTTGTATTCTCAACAAGCGTGCCGGTGCTCAAGTAATATTCGTCCAGGCTTTCGCTTCCGCATTTTACGATGGTTACATCTCCCGTCGGCAGGATTCCCTGAATACCGATGCCGCTTTCCGTCTCAAAATGGTTGCGTATGATGAACTGCTCCGTTTGTGCGATGCCGATGGTGCAGTGTGCCAATATGATTTCATTGGTACGGGCATTTATCATGGAAGGATTGGCCATGAAGGAGTTTTTCCCCGTCAGCACTTTTACGGCCAGCATGGTGAAGACGGATTGCAAATCGCCTTCACATCCGGCAATGATTCCTTCGTCGTTCAGCAAGGCAAGGGCAAGGCAGCCGGTGGTTCCCGTTTGGTCTATCAGGCGGAAGCAGCTGAGGGTAATGGCGCTCAGTCGCTCTTCCTCTACAATCCTCTTGATGGCTCGATACAGCCGCATGGCTTTTATCATGTCTTCGGGGCTTGCCTCTCGGCAGGCAAGCGCTTTTCCTGCCAGTCCGGCGCATGCTTCGCCCACCTCGTCGTCCGTTATCTGTCCGTAGTATTCATAAATGCGGTCCAATGAGACGTCTGTGTACTCGATACCCCAGCGGCGTTTGGCAAGCAGATAATCCACATTGCTGGCAACGAGCCAGCTGGACGGAGTGCCCATTACGCCGATGCGCATGCCGAAAAGGCTGCGTTGTGCCACGAAATTGCTGTGCAGGACAAAAATACGCTTGATGGTCTCGGGGAGCTCTCCGTGAAGAATCTCGCTTTTCATTCCCCGGCCGCGCAGCCAGGAAGATATTTCGAGAGCGGCGGCCAGTGAGTTCTGCATGCCGTCTGCCAAGAGGATGGCGGGGCGGGGAAGGGATTCGAAATGCTGGATTACCAGCCGTTCCACACCTCCGGTGGCAATGAATATAATACTGAAGTCATCGGGTGATAACTTGTCTATGTCTTTGTAATCAATGAAGTTGACGGTAAAGTATTTTTCCAATTCAGTCAATATCACTTCGTGGGAGCTACGGACTGATGCTTGTTTATGCAGTATGGAAGCAAAAGTTATAAGGTTGATGACCATGGTGTTATTTACTATTTGACTATTTACTATTTACAATTGATTCTACTTGGCTCGTTTGCTTTTTCAAAGATACAAGTTTCTGTTTACATATCATAGAGTTTTTACGATAGATAAGTTTTTTAAAGTTTTTATGGTCTTGCCTTCCTTTTGGTTTCAAATAATTCGCTACATTTGCAACTTTAATGATAAAGTGATAGCAATATCACCTATAAATACTCTATTAAATAGTAAATCATAAATCGTCAAATAGTAAATAAACCTCATGCCAACAATATCTATTCGCGGAATGGAGATGCCCGCATCTCCTATCAGAAAACTGGCTCCTCTGGCAGATGCTGCCAAGCAGAGGGGTATACATGTATTTCACCTGAACATCGGTCAACCCGACCTGCCTACTCCGGAAGTCGCGATTGAAGCGATACGGAACATCGACCGGAAAGTTCTGGAATACAGTCCCAGTGCGGGATATCGCAGTTACCGAGAGAAGTTGGTGGGTTACTATGCAAAGTACAATATCAATCTGACTGCAGACGACATCATCATCACTTCCGGCGGCTCGGAGGCGGTGTTGTTCTCTTTCCTGGCTTGCCTCAATCCGGGGGATGAAATCATTGTTCCCGAGCCGGCCTATGCCAATTATATGGCGTTTGCCATCTCTGCCGGAGCCAAGATACGCACCATTGCCACGACCATCGAAGAGGGTTTCTCGTTGCCCAAGGTAGAGAAGTTCGAGGAGTTGATTAACGAGCGCACGCGTGCTATTTTGATTTGCAATCCCAACAATCCTACGGGTTACCTCTATACACGCCGTGAAATGAACCAGATTCGCGACCTTGTGAAGAAGTACGATTTGTTCCTCTTCTCGGACGAGGTGTACCGTGAATTTATTTATACGGGTTCTCCCTATATCTCTGCCTGCCATCTGGAGGGCATTGAGAACAATGTGGTGCTGATTGATTCCGTGTCCAAGCGCTATTCGGAGTGCGGCATCCGCATCGGTGCCCTGATAACGAAGAACAAGGAAATCCGGGATGCTGTCATGAAGTTCTGCCAGGCGCGTCTCAGTCCTCCGTTGATTGGCCAGATTGCCGCAGAAGCATCGCTGGATGCCGATGAGGATTATCTGCGCGACACATACGATGAATATGTAGAACGCCGTAAATGCTTGATTGACGGATTGAACCGTATACCGGGCGTATATTCGCCCATCCCGATGGGAGCCTTCTATACGGTGGCAAAGCTTCCGGTAGATGATTCGGACAAGTTCTGTGCCTGGTGTCTGTCGGAGTTCGAGTACGAGGGACAGACGGTGTTCATGGCGCCTGCCTCCGGATTCTATACTACGCCGGGTTCCGGTCGCAACGAAGTGCGTATCGCATACGTACTGAAGAAAGATGACTTGAACCGCGCCTTGTTTGTATTGCAAAAAGCATTGGAAGCCTATCCGGGACGAACCGAATAAAATGAAATAATTCATTAGGCGCGGATTACGCGGATTACACGGAAAACTTAAGATAAAGACGTTTGTTTCAAATCTTCCGTGTAATCTGCGCCTAAAAAATAATGGCCCATGAACTTATCTCGCTTTATAGCGTTGCGCATTTATCGCAACTCGGAGCCGGGCAAGCAAGTTTCCCGTCCGGCTGTCCTTATTGCCATGGTGGGTATTGCTCTCGGACTGGCGGTGATGATTATTGCCGTGTCCGTCATTGTCGGCTTCAAGAGCGAGGTGAGGGATAAAATCGTGGGTTTCGGTGCCCATATCCAGATAGGCAACTTGGATGCTGCACGCTCTTATGAGACGCGCCCGGTGGTGGTGGGCGACAGCATGATGGCTGCGCTTTCCGATTATCCCGAAGTGAAGCATGTACAACGCTACTCCACCAAGCCGGGGATGATAAAGACCGCCGATGCCTTTCAGGGAATGGTGCTGAAAGGTGTGGGGCAGGAGTATGACAGCACCTTTTTCCACCGCCATCTGCTGGAGGGGGAGTTTCCGCAATTCAGCGATTCCGCTTCGTCCAACCGCGTAGTCATCTCAAAGTCTCTTGCCAACAAGCTGCAATTGAAACTTGGTGACAAGATAGACACCTACTTCATCCAGGACGATGTGCGTGCTCGCCGCCTGAAGATTGTAGGTATCTACCAAACCAACTTCTCCGAATACGACAACCTATTCCTGCTTACCGACCTCTATCTGGTGAATCGCCTGAACAACTGGGAGCCGGACCAGGTGAGCGGTGTGGAGCTGGAAATACGCGATTATGACAAGCTGGAAGAAACCACCTATGAGATAGCTGCCGATACGGATGAGAATCCCGACCGCTATGGTGCCGAGTATTGCGTCCGTAATGTAGAGCAGCTCAATCCCCAAATCTTTGCCTGGCTGGGCATCTTGGATGTCAACATCTGGGTCATTCTCATTCTGATGATTGGGGTGGCGGGTTTCACCATGGTATCCGGCCTGCTGATTATCATCATAGAGCGTACCTCCATGATAGGCGTGCTGAAGTCTTTGGGAGCCAATAACTTTACCATCCGTAAAGTCTTCCTTTGGTTTTCGGTCTTCCTCATTGGGAAAGGCATGCTTTGGGGGAACATAATCGGCCTTGCGTTCTATTTCGTGCAGCGCTGGTCCGGCTTGTTCAAGCTCGACCCTGAAACCTATTACATGGCTACTGTTCCGGTATCTTTCAATATCTGGCTGTTCCTGCTGCTGAATGCCGGCACATTGCTGGCTTCGGTCCTGATGTTGCTGGGCCCATCATTCCTGATTACACGCATCCATCCGGCAACTTCCATCCGTTACGAATAAGAGAATCACTTTCTCAGAAAATCGCTTTTCTTGCGGAACAGACAGTACCATTTCCAACGTAAAGACTGTATCGGCTGCAATAGGTCGAAAGCCGGTAGTGTGAAGTAATATCTGCGCTGTTCTTCCAGGTCGTGGGCAGTCTTGTTGACAATGACTGCCTGCATGGTGAAACGGAACAGGAACAAAAGAAAAGCGACGCCTGCTGCCAGCCAGTGGAAGTGCAGAATGCCGATGACCATCGCGGCTATCCAGGATGCGTGGAATGCCAGGCGGGTCAGGGTCTCAAAACCGGCCAGCCAGCGTTGCATTCCATGATACAGCCGTGCTGTGGAGGCGTAGCCTATTTTCTCTTCTTTCCAGTCCTTGGTACGCAGAAGCGGCTGCATGCGCACAATGGCATTGGCATCCGTTTCTACCCGCGTGTTCTCCGGGGTAGCCACGTGGTTGATGAACAAATCGTCGTCTCCCCGTTGCAGGTTGAGGTGTGCGGAGAATCCTTTCTGTTGGTAGAAGAGTTCCTTCCGGTAGGCCAGGTTACGCCCGATGCCCATGTAGGGGCTGCCTGCCAGGGCAAATCCCAGATAGCGCATGGAAGTGAACAGATTGTCGAATGCCGCCCGTTTGTGCAGCCAGCCTTTGCCGCGTTCGTAGCCGCTGTATCCCAGCACCACTTGGGTACGTGATGTGAAGTTGCGTGCCATCAGTCGCAGCCATTGGTTGCTTTGGGGCATGCAGTTGGCATTGGTGAACACCAGCCATTCATATTTGCTGGCCTTGATTCCAAGCGTCACGGCCAGCTTCTTGCGGCTGATGTAGCGGGAGGAATCGGGCACGAAGCTGTGGTAGAGATGGGGATATTTCTCCTCGAGGATGGTCAGGTAATCCTCGCTCTCATCGGTGTTGCCGTCGTTAATGACGATGACTTCAAATTGGGGATAGTCCTGCTCCAGCACGGCGCCCAGGTTGCGGCGCAGATTCTCGGATTCCTCGCGGGCGCAGATGATGACGGATATGGGGGGCAGTTCCTGGGTGAAGTGCGTGTCTCCCTGCTTCACGGCACGGCTGCGCGCATGAATACGGTTGTAGAGACAGAGGTAGTAGATAATTTGAATAAGGAACAGACCACCCGCCGTAGCGAGTACGATAATTTCAGTTGAATCTAATGTAAATGCTTCCATGTGCAGTAGGACGTTTATGTGCTGCAAATTTACACAATTTCCGGCACTACCTCAAACTTTGTTCCGGGAAAGTGCTTGGACAAATACTGCTTGATGTATTTCATCGTGTCTTCCTGGATAGTCTTGTCCTCTACCGTGGGATAGAGGTTGTAGAGTACCGTATCGAGCGCGATGCCCCGGTTCTTGATGGCTTCGAAGCTCAGCAAGGTGTGGTTGATGCTGCCCAGCTTTCCGGAGGTGACAAAGATAAGCGGGTACTGCTTCTCCGCAATGTAGTCTATCGTCAGGAAATCTTCGGTAAGGGGAACCATCAGACCGCCGGCGCCTTCTACGAGCACGGTATCATAGCGATGGGAAAGTTCCCTGGTGGCACGCTCTATTTTTTCGAAGTCTATCGGGCGCTTGTCTATGCGGGCGGCGAGGTGGGGAGAGCAGGGATAGGAGAATATCTCGGGCATGGTCAGCCCCTCTTTGTCTTCCGGCAGGTAGCCGGTTCCGGTGAGGCGGCGGTGCAGGTCGATGTCCTCGGAATGACCGGTGTTGCCGGTCTGGATGAATTTTTGGGTGATGACGCGCAGGCCGCGTTGCATAAGCTCACGGGCGTACCAGGCGGTGCAATAGCTTTTTCCGGCATCTGTATCAATGCCGCTGATGAAGTAGATGTTTTTTGTTTCCATTATTTTGTTTTTTTTCGTGCGATGATATAAATGGGGTGATAGGTCAGGTTTACGTTGCCTGCGGCATCACTGAACCGGGTTGTGTATTCTTTGCAGAAGGATTGCAGGCGGCTGCGCGTCCATATCCTTTTTTCCGTACCCGTGACTCCGGTTTGCTTCAGATGCTTCAGCACTGCCTGGGGAGTGGGGAAGGGCAAGGATATCACCTCTTCTTCGGCATGAAGAATATCGAAACCGGGAGACAGCAGGGCTTGCAGCTCCTCAACGGAGAGATAGTCCAGCCCGTGCCCAGTCAGTTGGCGTATTTCGTGCATGTTTGTGGCGCCGAAGGTGCTGAAGGCAAGCAGGCCGTCTGCCACCAGTGCTTGGTGGCAGCGGGTGAAGAAAGCACCTGGGTCGTTGAACCATTGCAGGGTGGAGCACGAGGTTATCAGGTCGGTTTCTCCGGGGAAGTCGATGGCTTCGGCATCACCGGGGACGAACTGCACGGTAGTGCCGTCGCAAAGTTCCTTGACGCACTCCTCCATTTCCCGGCACAAGTCGTTCAGCAGCAGAGCTTCCGGTTGCAAGGTGTGGAGGAGGATACGTGAGTAGCTTCCCGTTCCGCAGCCAAACTCTACGACACGGCGGAAACGTGTGTATGGTTCCTTTATGAGCTGCATCATCTTCTCGGCGACTTGTTGCTGCACGCGGGCCTCCCGGGTATAGGTATTCCGGGCTTTGGCAAAGCGGGCGGCTATCAGTTGTTTGTCCATCGGGTTCAGTGGCTTGTCCATAGGTCTTGCAGGTAATGTCTGAATAACTCTTCCTGGTAGTGGGCATCCTCCGTTTGCAGTACGGGGGTGCCGAGTATTTCCCAGGCTTGCAGCTGGTTGGCTGGTGGAATGATGCGGTCGTTGCCTCCCGTTACTGCCTGCTGCCAATGGAAGGTGGCAGCAGGCAGTGTGTGGTACATCTTCTCAATCTCCGTCAACTCATCTCTCAACTCTTCCAGCGGACGGCGGGGGGTGATTTCCAGGAAAGCTTTGAAGGCTGCTCCGTTGGCGCACATGCGGCGGAGGAATTTGTGCAGTGAAGCCCCGGTCAGTCCGTCCAATGTCCCGTGGTAGATGGCGGGTGGAATGCCCATATGCTGGTCTATGGGGTAGGGCGTTCCGTTGATGGCGATGCTGTTTGCCATATGGATACCTTCGCCGGACGTACCTGGCGATGAGAGCTGTGGCACGGTCTGCGAAGCCGCCCATACCCCCATAGACCAGCCGATGAGGTTGATTTCGCGGTATTCTTCCAGTCCGGAGGCGTCAAAATCCAGTGTGCGGTAGTCATAGCACACCATGAAGTCGCTGGCTACCGGACGATACATTTTGAAAGGCGTCTCATCGGCTCCCCAGCCGGCAAAGAACAGCAATAGCCGGGGATGATGCTCGTGTATAATGTAACTTTGTTTCATCTGTTTTTAGAATCGTATAGCGTTAGTATTCCTCTCTTCCTTTAGGGGAATAAGGGGTATAAGTTCTCCAATCTCATCTTCCCGTATGTCTGCCGTCAGCGAGAAGCGGATGCGTGATGTCCCTTCGGGCACCGTGGGCGGGCGTACCGGCAGTGCATAAAAGCCATGCCTCTGCAGCAGCTCTGCGCACAGCACGGTGTCGGCACTGGGGCCAATAATCAGTGGGACGATATGGCTTGCGCTGGGGCATCCGTACCCCTTGGCTTGTAATGCTTCGCGCAGTGTCCGACTGATTCTTGCCAGATGCTCGCGGTGGTCCTGCATTCCGGCAAGTTTCCGTACGATAAACAGTGTCCAAGCAATACTTGTCGGAGGCAATGCCGTGGTGAAGATAAGGGTTCGCATCCGGTTGACGAGATACTCGCGTATCGTCCGGCAGCAGGCGATGTATGCACCGGCAGACGCAGCCGCCTTGCCGAAGGTGCCCACGAGGAAATCTATATCCCGGATACATCCGGTTTCTTCGGCGCAGCCCAGGCCGCGCAGTCCCCTTACGCCGAATGCATGGGCTTCGTCCACATAGAGCAGTACGTTGGAGTATCTTTTTTTCAAACGCACCAATGCCGTGAGGTCGGCTTGGTCACCGTCCATGCTGAAGATGCTTTCTGTGACGATAATCAATTGCCGGAATGTTGCATGGTGTTGTTCCAGCAGGCGTTCCAGTTGCACCAGGTCGTTGTGGCGGAAGCGGATGCAGCGTGCGGTGGATAGGCGGATGCCGTCGATGATGCTGGCATGCACCAGCTTGTCTGCCAGTATTAGGGTTTGTGCATCGCTCACGGCGGGCAGAATCCCCATATTGGCATGATAGCCGCTATTGAGCACCAGTGCTGTCTCTGTGCCGAAAAGTGTGGCGAGTTCCGTCTCCAGTTCTTCGTAAATCCCGAAGTTCCCCGTCAGCAGGCGGGAGGAGGAGGAAGTCGGCAGGAAGGTGTCCGGTGTCAGTGTCTGCAGGAATTCTTCCTTTAGCTGGCGGTCGGCAGCCAGGCCCAGGTAGTCGTTGGACGAAAGGTTCAGCATATGCCGGCCATCGGCTATAACCGTGCGTCCCTCGTGTGTCAGTTGCGGCAGGCGGCGCAGGTTGCTGTGTTCTTTCAATGTTTGCAGCTCTTGCTGCATATATTCTATTGCATTCATAATTCTTTTAAAATGTGCCAATGTGGTTTTAATGTGCTAATGTGCCAATGTGCTAATATGCCAATGACCTGCGGCGTGATAGCGCAGCGTAAACATTGCGCAGCCAATTGGCACATTAGCATATTAGCACATTCTTATAATTTTCATCAACCCTCCCGTCAGCTTCCTCAGCTGTTCCGGCTCTATAATGAACGGAGGCATCAGGTATACCAATCTTCCGAACGGGCGTACCCAGATTCCCTCCTCAACGAAGCGTTTTTGCATCCACGCCATGTCTACGGGTTCTTTTGTCTCAATCACCCCGATGGCTCCCAACACACGTACATCCGTCACTTGCGGCAATCGGCGTGCCGGTTCAAGCTCTTCTTGCAGTTGCCGGCTGATGCGAGTCACCTTGCCTTGCCAGTCGTATTCGGGCGAGGTCAGCAGCTTCACCGAAGCGCACGCCACGGCGCATGCCAGTGGATTCCCCATAAAGGTGGGTCCGTGCATAAACACCTCCGGCGTATGGTTGGAGATGGTATCTGCCACTTCATTCGTCGTCAGTACGGCGGACAGCGTCATGTATCCGCCCGTTATGGCCTTTCCTATGCACATGATGTCCGGTTCTACACCCGCGTGCTCCCAGGCAAAGAGTTTTCCCGTCCGTCCGAAGCCCGTGGCTATCTCATCGAATATCAGCAGCAGGCCATGTTCCTTGCATATCTGTGCCGCTTCGCGCAGGTACTGGGGGTGGTAGAACCACATGCCGCCAGCGCCCTGCACCACAGGTTCGAGGATAAGCGCTGCCAGTTCCTCGTGATGCTCCTCTACCAGTTTCCGCAGTTCCACCGTATCCCGTTCATCCCATTCGCCGTGGAAGCGCGAGCGCGGCTGCGGCACGAAATAGCGCACCGGCAATGATGCCCCGAACAGCGAATGCATGCCCGTCACCGGGTCGCAGACAGACATGGCATTCCATGTATCCCCGTGATAGCCCGAACGGATAGTCACAAAATTGTTCTTCTTCGCCTTTCCCTTGCCATACCAGTACTGCACGGCCATTTTCAAGGCCACCTCTACTGCCACCGAGCCCGAGTCGGCATAGAATATCTTCTGCATGGACGGCGGGACGAGCGGTAGCAGCAACTGGCCCAGTTCAATGGCAGGGTCGTGTGTCAGCCCTCCGAACATCACATGCGACATCTTGCCCAGCTGTTCCTCTGCCGCCCGGTTCAGTGTAGGGTGGTTGTACCCGTGGACGGCGCACCACCACGACGACATTCCCTCTACGAGTGTTTCTCCGCTTTCCAGGGTGATGGTGGCGCCTTCGGCATGCTTCACCTTGTACACCGGTAGCGGGTTGGTGGTGGAGGTATAGGGGTGCCATAGGTGCTCTCTGTCGAACTGCGAGCCGCAGAACCGGTATCCGGCATCTTCTATCAGCACCTTGTCTTCCGACACTTTCGAGCCGAGCGTTGTCAGCAGGTCGCCCACGATGGCGGAGTTGATGCCGATGTGCAGCGCTTGCTTCACGGCCTCCTTGCTCAGTTGCGAGCGTCCTCCGGCAAAGCGGAGGAAAGCTGTCGGGTTGATGAAGCGGAAGAGGGCGATGGTGGTCAGTATTTCCTCCTCGCTGAGTGGTGCCTGCCGTTCCAGCGGTGTGCCGGGGATGGGGCTCAGGAGGTTGATGGGGATGGACTGTACTTCCAGCTCGCGCAGTGTGAAGGCGAATTCGATGCGTTGCTCCATGTTCTCGCCCATGCCGATGATGCCGCCGCTGCAGATGTCCATGCCTACGTTGCGGGCGGCTTGCAGGGTGCGCAGCTTCTCTTCCTGCGTGTGCGTGCTGCACAGTTGGGGAAAGTAGGAGGGGGCTGTCTCCAGGTTGCAGTGATAGCGGGTGATGCCTGCGTCGTGCAGTGCCCGCATTTCGTCTTCGTTGAGCAGTCCCAGTGATGCGCACAACTGGATGGACGAGTGCCGGCGCATGTGCCGGGCGGCTTCGCACAGTTTCTCCATGTTTCTGGAGGAGGGCTTCCGTCCACTGGTCACCAGCGAGAAACGTGCCACGCCCTGGGCTTCATTATGCCGGGCATGCCGCAGGCATTCTTCTTTGTCCACCAGGTCGTACACGTCTGCCTGGGTTTTGTAGTGCGACGACTGTGCACACCACTTGCAGTTTTCCGGGCATCGTCCGGACTTGGCATTAATGATGGAGCACATGTCGAACTCCTCCGAGGCTCGGGTCCGGGTTATCTCGTGGGCAGCTTCGTATAGCGCTTCCTTGTCGGGTTGCACAGCCAGCCATTCGGCTTCTTCCTTACTGATGTGGCTGCCGCGCAGCACTTGTTCCTTTAATTTCTGTAGGGTCATATCTTTCTTGGGTTATGTTCATGGATAAAGACAGAGGTACGGATTGCCGGGGCGGTGCAGCTCGTCATTCTGCTGCATGGCTTCCGGTAATCCGTACCTCTTGTTCTCTTTTGTTTCAGGCTATATGTGTCTTGTCCGCCCGTATTCCCGCAGGGGCGGATGAATTGTGTTTCAAAAAGAATGTGCCGGTTCGTTCCCGGCTCCGTGAGGATACTTGTCAGGACGCTGCTGCTACCCAGCGGAATGCCGGTGTCGGTTTCCCTTCCTTCCGTTTCTCCTTTCCAGGTACTCTCTTCCCCGCATCCGGCATGTCCGGCGGTTCCCGCAGTCTTCTGTTTGGACAGAGAGCTGTCTGCCACGCTTTTGCGCAGGCAACCGATGGTGACACACCGTCCTATGCTGGCAAATGCAGCGTAGGCTTTTCTGCTCCAGCGGCGGAAGCGGATGGTAGGTGCGGCGGGTGATGTATTCCTCATGTTTTTTTCAGCCTGATGCGGTTTTGTTTCCTTTTAGCGGATGCAAATGTAGAAAAAATAATTTCATAACGGTAATGGTCATGCATGAAAAAGCCGCGCAAATGCAACTATTGCGCGGCTCTTCTTTAAGCAATGTCGTAGGATTTCACTCTTTGGACGACTGGTAGTAGAGATACCAGTCATTATTGGTGGCACCATTGGACTCTACCCATTTGGCGAAATCGGGATACTCCAGGTCGATGCGTACGGTTTCCTTTGCCGGAGTGAACCGGATGGGGCCTTCCGTGCCGGTTGTGGCCGGCAGCATGATGGCGAATGGATATTTGCCGTCCTTGTTGATGTAGTAGGCATCGTCTTCGGCTCCGATTTGCTCTGCGTTGGCTTTACCGGTCGCTTTCTTCTTGGGCAGATGCACTTCTGTCCGGTTGTCGGCTCCGGCTGTATACTGGGCAATGATGAACGGGTTCAAGTCGCTCTCCAGATTCTTCTTAGGCAATGTGTTGTCTGCAAATGTACGGGTTACGGTAAATTCGTTGCCCTGCACAGACTTTGCATCGGGGAATAGGATGACAGAAGAGGTCTCTGTTTCATCGACTGCTCCGGCAGGCAGTTCTATGCTGCCTCGCTGGCTGGCCACATATTGCACGGCAAATGCGTTGGAGTATGTGGCGGCACCACTTTGCTGTACGGGTACAAAGGTGTCTTCCACCTTCAGCACATAATTGTTGCTGTTGAATGAAATGGCCCGTTTGTGTTCGATAATCACGTCGTTCAAGTCATAGTCACCGCCATTGGGCCAGATGTCTTCGTAGGCATACGTGCGGTAGGTTGTTTCGGAGCTCGTCACCGTAGGCTCTTCCGGGTCTATGACCGGACGGTCCGGGTCTTGAATGGCTTCATTGGGGTTGGCATCGATACAGAACAGTATGTCTTCGTAGCTGGTATCATCGCCATCTTCTACTCCGTAGACTACCGTGCCGTTGCTGGTGGAGAGGGAGATAAAGCGAGCTTGTTGGCCTGCATATATCTTGTTCCATTCTTTATTGGAATATATATAATTTATAGAGTAGTCGATACCTTTATTGGGGGTATATCCATTGGGGATGATGAAATATCCTATGGTATATCCTGCCGGGAATTTGGTGGAGACATTACCGTTTTCGTCCTGATACAGAAGTTGTATTTTTGTATTCTTCTGTATGGGAGCGTCATATCGGGAATATTTGTTACCACTTCCAGACCATCCGGTATACGGGTCGTCTCCTGCAATGGATGCATTGGGAATGATAATGAATTTGTCTACCTTGTCAGGGCTGTTGGGAATTTCATTGGTCTTGTAGTAATAATAGCCGATGGAAGTCAGGTAACCGGCACGTTCGGTCAGGAAGGTCAGATACAGTTCTGCATCGGTAATCGTTACGTGTTGTCCCTGGTTGTTGATATATGCTTGGGCAATGGTGGTGTTCACATGCTTTGTATCGCTCACCAAAGCTCTGTTGTCCAGATTGCTGGGTTTGCTGTCATAACCTTTCCACAGTGTGTGTTGTAACTGCTTTAAAGTTCCGTCATTGAAATTTCCCGTAGTTACAATGTCATTATTATCAATAATCTCACCGTGAGATTGTCCCCATCCAACGATGGAGTATACCCGTTCCTTCCTATCCTTTAGGTCGATAGTCAGGTTGGATTTTGCACGTGTCATGGCAGTTGAGCGGGTGTTGGCATTATTTTCGGTCATATCTACCACCACTTTGCCATTTTCCACATCTGCTTCCACATACATGGGGGCTCCCCAACTTTGTGAGATGATATATACCTTTTCTGTCGCTTTGGGCAGTTCTACGTTGCCGGTGAAGCGTCCGTCTGCATCTGCAAAGATTTTAAAAACCGCTTCGCCGTTGATGGAGTAGAGGTTGTTTGTCTGATAGGTGATGGGGTCTTCTGTAAACACCTCTATTAATGCGCCTCCTGCGATTTTTCCATAATTCACGTCAAAAGCTACCTGGGCTGTTGTTGCAAAGTCAAAGTATTCGCTCTCCGGCTTTAGTTCTGTTTTTCCACGTTCGGGATTGTATAGGTCTTTTTCGGTACATCCCGTGAATATGCTGCAGGCAATTGCTGAAATGAGGGTTGCAGCACTAACTTTCGTCATAAGTCTAACTTTCATATTTTTATTGTTGTAGATTGCTTGCTTGTTTGTCTTATGAACGCTGTCTATATCACAACCGCCACCTACTTCACAGACGAGTTGTAGATACTACATTTTCTCGAGCGCTTTTTTCATGTTGCAAATATAAACATAGTATTTATAATCTACAACTTTTGGGGTTTAAAAACACTTTTGGTGGGTTAAAAAGTTGTATAAAGTGAATTGATACTAATTGGATGAATCGAATGGTGCGGGCATAAAAAAAGGCTATCTATCCCAGACAGCCAATCTTTTGTTAACCTTAAATCTAATACTATGAAAAACACATTGCAAAGGTACGTGTTTTCTGATAATCTCCAAATTTGCAGTAGATAATATCATGTTTTATAACAAGACTTAATGGTCATTAAGAACTTTATCTGCAATATTCATCGTACATTTGCTCCTGATATATCATCCGTTTGCCCTTTATGCATTATGTATTCGGTGCAGACGGATGATGTGTTTTCGTGAACTTATATACAGACAAACAACTATAAAACAGACGTTTATAATGAAATCAATCCAGAACAAAGGAATAAACCTCACCGCAGAAGACCTCAAAAACCGAATCGCTGACAGAAAAGAACGATATACCAAGCAGCAGGCACGACGCGAGAAATTGGAACAAACCATGGAGAACACTCGCAATGACATCGAGCAACTGGAGTATACCCTTGCACAGATGGAACGTGCCGCCAAGCGCTCCCGCAATGCTGCCGTACAGCCTTCCCGTTTTGTCCCCCGCGAGCGTATCGCTAGCTTCTTTGCCCGTGTTTCCCGTTTTTTCGACCACCTTCAGCACCGCTTGCACCGTAGCTTGAACTATACTTGGTTCTGCCTTGTGCTATGCTCCCGATATACTTTTCAGAGCCGCCTGAAAAGCGTAGAACGCTGCTGTCTTACACCGGCCACGGTGCTGGGGTACTTCAAGAGGGAGAGGGAGATGTAACCAGTGACTTCGCTCTTATGGTAGAAGCAGCCTTAGGGATTAGTGCGGAACTCCTCGTTAATAGGCAGGCGAGATATAATATGGCTGTCTCTCTTAAAGAAAAATCGCTGACCGATAAGTTGCATGAAATACACAAAATGTGTGCTTTACTATTATAGTATGAAAGTGTTGCTTTTATCAATAAGACAGTGAGGGTGTGTCATCAACCGTTTTGACACATTCATTTTTCTTGAGCAAGTTTTCTTATTGCCACTCGAACTTTCCCAGTTTTCCCTCCCATTCTAACTTTGCAACATGTTTTATTAATAAATATATGCAAAATGATAAAAGAACAAAGTTTTGAATGGCTGCTCGAGGGATGCCATCGCATTGCAGATGTGGCAGTGGCCTATTACCCAAACTACGCGTATGCCTGCTCGGCTGTAAAGGCCCTGCGCCGTTCCATTGCGGAACACGCTTGCCTGCTGAAGGATCTGACGGACCAGGGCTATACCGCCAGGACTGCCCACCTCACCCCCGTACAGATAGGCATCCTCCTGAGCTACTGGGGGATGCCCGACCACGTGAAGGATATGACCGTGAAAAATCCGTATCTTCTGGTCTCTAAAAAATATGCGAAATAGAGAATGTATTTCTAATACATTCTGATTATTTTAGTATATTATTATATAGGGTGGTGGAGGATGAGGTGAACCCCTCTCTCGCCACCTTATGTATTTCATTAATTTTTAGCCGATTCTAACTGCTTATTTGTATCCCCCTGGCTGGTCCCTTACCTTTGTCGCATTATCGAATTAAGAATAGACAAAAATGGAAAAAGAAATGAGACCCATGACAACGGAGATGCTGAAGAAAGGCTATCTCCTCTTCCCCAAAGCCTTGTTTGAGGAACAAATGAATATGAAAGCCGGAGAGAAAGCCGCCGATGCCTTCGAAGCCTTTGTCTTTGTGCTGACACACGTCAACTACAGCACGGTGACCTGCAACGTCAGGGGACACCTTTTCGACTGTGTACGTGGCGAGTCCGTACTTTCCCTGGCCCGCTGGATGGAGATATTGGGGTGGCCCCGCAACCGTACGCGCTACTTCTTCAACAAGATGTTCGACGCCGGCATCGTGGAGCGGGTGGCCAACCCCTACGTGATGCACATCCGTATCCCCGATTATGATTTCCTTACTGGCAATGCCCGTCCTAAAGCAGCCCCGCGGAAGAAGAAGGCAGCGCCGGTGGCTGGGGTGGGAGAGGACTTCTGCATCTTCTGGGAAAAGTTTCATGACATCACCGAGCATCCCAAGGTAAACATCGGCCGGGCCCGTCGCGAATGGAAAAAATTGACGGCAGGCGAGAAACAGCGGGCACTGGACAACATCGACGAATATTACGACCATCTGAACAACCAAAAATATTGTAAACAAGCCGCCACCTATCTGGCGGACAAATCTTTTGAAAATGAATATGATGACTGAAACTACTTTTTCCCACGACAGTGACCTCGAAGAAGCTGTCATCGGTGCCTGCATGATAGAGCGCGCTGCCATGCCTCTGGTGGCGGACAAACTTCGTCCCGAGATGTTCTACGAGGAGAAGAATCTGGAAATTTTTGCCGCCCTGCAATCGATGTATCGCAGCGCAAAGTCCATAGATACCATCACGCTGAAGAACGAACTGGCAGCCCGTGGCAAACTCGATGCCGTGGGCGGGCCTTACGAACTGTTACGCATCAGCTCGAAGGTCAGCTCCAGTGCTCATCTGGAGTATCATGCGCTCATCCTTAGGCAATTGCACACGCGGCGTATCATGCGTACGGGATTCCAGCAACTGCTGGCGTTCAGTGCCGACGAGTCGATGGATATTGACGACATCCTGGTGGAAGCCCATCGACTGCTGGAGGGGCTGGAGGACGAGAGCGGCGTAGCCGACCACCTTCGCTCCATAGACCGGCTGATGGACGACACGCTGGCCGAGGTGGAGCAGCGTATGGAGCACGGATGCAACGGCATTACGGGTATCCCTACGGGTTTTGACGCTCTGGACCACGTTACGGCGGGCTGGCAGCGCGGCGACTTGAACATCCTTGCTGCCCGTCCGTCGGTGGGGAAGACGGCCTTTGCCCTCCACCTGGCCCGTGCCGCTGCCATGGCGGGGCGTCATGTGGTGGTCTTCAGCCTCGAAATGCAAGGCGAGCGCCTGGGAGACCGCTGGCTGCTTGCAGCTACGGAGGGGGTAGACCCGCAACACCTGCGTAGCGGTCAGCTCACACCCGGCGAGGTGAGGCAGGTGCATGAGGCGTCTGCCGAGTTGTCGCGGTTGCCCATACTGATAGACGACCATCCGATGACGAGCATGGACCGCGTGCGTTCTTCCGCCCGCCTGCTGAAGAGCAAGAATCGCTGTGACATGGTGATTGTGGACTATCTGCAACTATGTGACATGAGGAGTGACCAGAAAAACCGCAACCGCGAGCAGGAAGTGGCGCAGGCAAGCCGCAAGGCAAAGCTGCTGGCCAAGGAGCTGGATATCCCCGTACTGCTGCTGAGTCAGCTGAACCGGGCGAGCGACGGTAGCATAGACCATCGCCCCACCCTGAGCAACCTGCGCGAGAGCGGCGCCATAGAGCAGGATGCGGATATGGTAATGCTGCTTTGCCGCCCTGCCCTCTACGGCAAGACCGTCGATAAGAAGAGTACTTATCCCACCGATGGCCTGGGTATCGTCATCATAGCCAAGCACCGTAATGGCAAAACCGGTGAAGTCTATTTCCATCATAACCAAAGCATGACAAAACTGGTGGACTACATACCACCATTGGAGTGGCTGACGAGGAATGCAAAGTGATGGATGGAAATTTATAGAATACAGAGACACAAAGACACGGAGATTTTTCTTATTGCTTGAAAAACTCTGTGTCTCCGTGTTTTTTGTAGTAAAAAAAATGGCAAAACACTTGACTTCCGCTTCTTAATGTTGTATCTTTGTAATGTGCTTAAGAAAAGGAATAATCATTGATTCGGGCGCCCTATCCCTTCCCTTACCCACTTCTCTCTTATAACTCATTTTTCTTAACTTAAACCTTAACTTTTTAAATTTATGGATGTAATTGTAGAGCGCTTCCAGCGCCGTAAAATCGTGAGCAACCCGGCTTCGCCCATGTTGTACTATCTCCGTCAGAAACCCAAGACCTGCGGCACCGTGGACATCGATGTCCTTGCCGCCTCCATTCAGAAAAACTGTGCCATGACGAAGGGCGACGTGAAGCACGTCATCGAAGCCCTGGTGGAGGAGATTCAAGGCAACCTTGCCAATGGCGACAAGGTGAAGCTGAACCAGCTGGGCACTTTCCACATGACGTTCCGCTGTCCCGGCATGGAGGCCTCGGACAAATGTACGGTGCGCAATATCTCGAAGGTGAATATCCGCTTTATCCCCGACAAGGAGCTGAAGCTGGTGAACGGCAGTACCGCCGTGACCCGCAGCCCGGCGAATGTGGGCTTTGTGCTCGACAAGCCCGAGGAGGGCGGCTCCGGCGGCGGCAATCAAGGCGGTGGTTCCGGAGGCGGCTCCGGCGACGACGGCGACCAGGGCGAAAATCCGCTGGGATAAAGAAGGAATGATTAAGGGTTAGTGATTAATGGTTAATGAACACAAGCAAATCGCTTATCGCTAATCAATCCCTAATGATTAACCATTAATCATTAGCCCTTAATCCTTAATCACTAATCCTTAACCATTAATTCTTAACTATTAATCCTTAATTTTATGAGTACAAAATCATCTGTTTGGGATAAGATTCTGAAAGTGATAATCGCTGTAGCCTCCGCGCTTATTGGTGCCCTGAGCGCCCATGCCATGACAGTGTAGCGGGTTTCCTTCACTTTTAATTTTTAATTTCTAATTTTTAATTCTCATGAGATTCATCAATCTTATCGTCGTCCATTGTTCCGCCACCCGCTGCGACCGCTGCTATACGGAGCACGACTTGACGACAGACCACCTGCGCCGGGGCTTCTCCGGCGCAGGTTATCATTTTTATATCCGCAAGAACGGTGACATCAAGTCCCTGCGTCCCTTGTCCCTGCCTGGTGCCCATGTCCGGGGTTGGAATGCAGGTAGCATCGGTGTCTGTTACGAAGGCGGTCTTGACGAGTGCGGTCGCCCTGCCGATACACGCACCCTTTTCCAAAAGCACTCCCTGCATGTGCTTGTGTTGCTGCTGCTGAAGGATTATCCCGGTTCCCGGCTTTGCGGTCACCGCGACCTGAGCCCCGACCTGAACCATAACGGGGAGATAGAGCCGGAAGAGTGGGTGAAACAATGTCCCTGCTTTGATGCGGCGACTATACTGACAGAACCGCCACCACCCAATCCGGCATGCTTATAAAATGTTTTTATTCTCTTTCTTCGTGCTCTTCGCGCGCACGTATATATATAATGTATAGTTATTTTCTCTCTTTTTCCTTTCTTCAAAATTGTTCATGCGAAATGCATTTATGAATCAGTAAGTTACAAAAAAGTTTCATTTTTATTAAAAAAAATGATAGATATGTTTGGCTTGTATTGTTAAATCCTATACCTTTGCACCCGCTTTCCAAGAGAAGGAAAGTGGTAAGATTGAAATACTGAAACAGAAGTGTGGAAGGTGACACAGAGAAATAAAAAGAGATAAAAATATTTTTCGAAAAACATTTGGAACTTATTAATAATTCTCCTTATCTTTGCAGTCCGACTCGCAAAGAAAAAGAACTTTTCTTGTTTTGCTTTTCTTATCCTTGTTTAAAGGATTTGAAAATACAGGAAAAAGAAAAAATGAAAAAAAACTTCCGAAAATATTTGGAAGATATGCTTTAAAGTTCTTACCTTTGCATCCGC
>NZ_QTMH01000020.1:3306-5750 GCF_003603065.1 Bacteroides sp. AF20-13LB | reverse complement strand
AGATATGCTTTAAAGTTCTTACCTTTGCATCCGCTTTCTGAAAAGAACAGCAATCGTGAAACGAGCGATCTTTGAACAGATTTACATAAACAATACAAGTAGTACAAGAGCAGGTGCTTCGCAAATTAATAATTGGAAACTAATGATTAAGGCGCGTCGTACCTGGGTAAAACAAAAGAACCGTCAATACCTGTTTTATATAAATAGGTAAAGATAAACTTTTTGAATTCGAGCGTCCTGAACAGATAATTAAGCTGTCGCACTTTAATTTTTAATTTGCGCAGTCACGATACTTTTACAATGAAGAGTTTGATCCTGGCTCAGGATGAACGCTAGCTACAGGCTTAACACATGCAAGTCGAGGGGCAGCATGAACTTAGCTTGCTAAGTTTGATGGCGACCGGCGCACGGGTGAGTAACACGTATCCAACCTGCCGATGACTCGGGGATAGCCTTTCGAAAGAAAGATTAATACCCGATGGCATAGTTCTTCCGCATGGTGGAACTATTAAAGAATTTCGGTCATCGATGGGGATGCGTTCCATTAGGTTGTTGGCGGGGTAACGGCCCACCAAGCCTTCGATGGATAGGGGTTCTGAGAGGAAGGTCCCCCACATTGGAACTGAGACACGGTCCAAACTCCTACGGGAGGCAGCAGTGAGGAATATTGGTCAATGGACGAGAGTCTGAACCAGCCAAGTAGCGTGAAGGATGACTGCCCTATGGGTTGTAAACTTCTTTTATACGGGAATAAAGTGAGGCACGTGTGCCTTTTTGTATGTACCGTATGAATAAGGATCGGCTAACTCCGTGCCAGCAGCCGCGGTAATACGGAGGATCCGAGCGTTATCCGGATTTATTGGGTTTAAAGGGAGCGTAGGCGGACGCTTAAGTCAGTTGTGAAAGTTTGCGGCTCAACCGTAAAATTGCAGTTGATACTGGGTGTCTTGAGTACAGTAGAGGCAGGCGGAATTCGTGGTGTAGCGGTGAAATGCTTAGATATCACGAAGAACTCCGATTGCGAAGGCAGCTTGCTGGACTGTAACTGACGCTGATGCTCGAAAGTGTGGGTATCAAACAGGATTAGATACCCTGGTAGTCCACACAGTAAACGATGAATACTCGCTGTTTGCGATATACAGTAAGCGGCCAAGCGAAAGCGTTAAGTATTCCACCTGGGGAGTACGCCGGCAACGGTGAAACTCAAAGGAATTGACGGGGGCCCGCACAAGCGGAGGAACATGTGGTTTAATTCGATGATACGCGAGGAACCTTACCCGGGCTTGAATTGCAACTGAATGATGTGGAGACATGTCAGCCGCAAGGCAGTTGTGAAGGTGCTGCATGGTTGTCGTCAGCTCGTGCCGTGAGGTGTCGGCTTAAGTGCCATAACGAGCGCAACCCTTATCGATAGTTACCATCAGGTTATGCTGGGGACTCTGTCGAGACTGCCGTCGTAAGATGTGAGGAAGGTGGGGATGACGTCAAATCAGCACGGCCCTTACGTCCGGGGCTACACACGTGTTACAATGGGGGGTACAGAAGGCAGCTACACGGCGACGTGATGCTAATCCCGAAAGCCTCTCTCAGTTCGGATTGGAGTCTGCAACCCGACTCCATGAAGCTGGATTCGCTAGTAATCGCGCATCAGCCACGGCGCGGTGAATACGTTCCCGGGCCTTGTACACACCGCCCGTCAAGCCATGAAAGCCGGGGGTACCTGAAGTGCGTAACCGCAAGGAGCGCCCTAGGGTAAAACTGGTGATTGGGGCTAAGTCGTAACAAGGTAGCCGTACCGGAAGGTGCGGCTGGAACACCTCCTTTCTGGAGTGACGTCTCGACTCGATCGTTGGTTCTTGAAGTTATGCTTCCATAAGAACCTCTTGTACTGCGCGTACTTGTTTATTAAAATATACGAGAAAAGTAGAAGCCGAGCCGTAAGGCGAGGGTTTGACTGACAGTCCTATAGCTCAGTTGGTTAGAGCGCTACACTGATAATGTAGAGGTCGGCAGTTCAACTCTGCCTGGGACTACTTCAAAGTTGAAAACTGAAAATTGAGAAATGAAAATCGGGAACTCTCCGGATTTTCCACTTTCCACTTTCCGTTTTCCACTTATAAGAAGGGGGATTAGCTCAGCTGGCTAGAGCACCTGCTTTGCACGCAGGGGGTCAACGGTTCGAATCCGTTATTCTCCACTCCGTTTTGATTATTGTTTTATAATTGAAACACCGTTCTTTGACATGATGTGACCAAAAAAAAGTAAAGTTAAAAGCTGAAAGTATATATCGACCATACGTGATCGGTAAGACAAAAAGTAAGTAAGGGCACATGGCGGATGCCTTGGCTCTCGGAGGCGATGAAGGACGTGATAAGCTGCGATAAGCTGCGGGTAGGTGCAAATGACCTTTGATCCGCGGATTTCCGAATGGGACAACCCGGTAC
>NZ_QTMH01000020.1:2960-3296 GCF_003603065.1 Bacteroides sp. AF20-13LB | reverse complement strand
ACTCCGTTTTGATTATTGTTTTATAATTGAAACACCGTTCTTTGACATGATGTGACCAAAAAAAAGTAAAGTTAAAAGCTGAAAGTATATATCGACCATACGTGATCGGTAAGACAAAAAGTAAGTAAGGGCACATGGCGGATGCCTTGGCTCTCGGAGGCGATGAAGGACGTGATAAGCTGCGATAAGCTGCGGGTAGGTGCAAATGACCTTTGATCCGCGGATTTCCGAATGGGACAACCCGGTACCTTGAAGAGGTACCATTCCACAATGTGGAAGGCTAACGCAGGGAACTGAAACATCTTAGTACCTGCAGGAAAAGAAAATAAACAATGA
>NZ_QTMH01000020.1:0-2950 GCF_003603065.1 Bacteroides sp. AF20-13LB | reverse complement strand
AAGGCTAACGCAGGGAACTGAAACATCTTAGTACCTGCAGGAAAAGAAAATAAACAATGATTCCCCCAGTAGTGGCGAGCGAACGGGGAACAGCCCAAACCACCCATGTTACGGCATGTGTGGGGTTGTAGGACCACGTCGTGGCAAGAAAGTTGGTGAGCAGAATGTTCTGGAAAGTACAGCCATAGAGCATGACAGCTGCGTATGCGAAGCCAAGCGAAGCCTAGTGGTATCCTGAGTAGCGCGGAGCACGAGGAATTCTGCGTGAATCTGCCGGGACCATCCGGTAAGGCTAAATACTCCCGAGAGACCGATAGTGAACCAGTACTGTGAAGGAAAGGTGAAAAGCACTTCGAACAGAAGAGTGAAATAGTTCCTGAAACCATGTGCCTACAAGCGGTCGGAGCACCTTCTGGTGTGACGGCGTGCCTTTTGCATAATGAACCTACGAGTTACTTTTTCCGGCGAGGTTAAGGATTTCAGATCTGCAGCCGAAGCGAAAGCGAGTCTGAACAGGGCGTATAGTCGGAAGGAGTAGACGCGAAACCAAGTGATCTACCCTTGGGCAGGTTGAAGGATGGGTAACACCATCTGGAGGACCGAACCAATAAGCGTTGAAAAGCTTCTGGATGACCTGAGGGTGGGGGTGAAAGGCTAATCAAACTTGGAGATAGCTCGTACTCCCCGAAATGCATTTAGGTGCAGCCTTGACTTATACTGGCATGAGGTAGAGCGACTGATAAGATGCGAGGGCTTCACCGCCTATCAAGTCTTGACAAACTCCGAATGCGTGTCAGTTCTATGTCAGGAGTGAGGGCATGGGTGCTAAGGTCCATGTCCTAAAGGAGAACAATCCGGACCAACAGCTAAGGTCCCGAAATGAATACTAAGTTGAACTAACGAAGTCAGATTGCTAAGACAGCTAGGATGTTGGCTTGGAAGCAGCCATTCATTTAAAGAGTGCGTAACAGCTCACTAGTCGAGGAGTTTGGCGTGGATAATAATCGGGCATAAGTATTCTACCGAAGCTTTGGGATGAGAAATCATCGGTAGGGGAGCATTCCACTCGGCGTCGAAGGTGAAGCGCGAGCTTTGCTGGAGCGTGTGGAAAAGCAAATGTAGGTATAAGTAACGATAAAGGGGGTGGGAAACCCCCTCGCCGAAAGACTAAGGTTTCCTGATCAACGCTAATCGGATCAGGGTAAGTCGGGTCCTAAGGCTCAGCCGAACGGCGAGGCCGATGGCAGAACCGGTTAATATTCCGGTACTACCTGTGGGAGTGACGTGGAGACGGAGTCGTGACAGCGCCGCGGACTGACGGAATAGTCCGTTGAAGGGTGTAGATGCTGATTGTTCCAGGCAAATCCGGAGCAAGAGTCGAACCTGACAGTATGGAGCGTTCTTAGAACAATCCAATAGTGCGTGTAATCATACTTCCAAGAAAATCCGCTAAACTTAATCCTGCAGGTACCCGTACCGCAAACGGACACACGTAGTCGGGTTGAATATACTAAGGCGCTTGAGTGATTCACGGTTAAGGAACTAGGCAAACTGACCCTGTAACTTCGGGATAAAGGGTCCTCGCTTTACGGCGAGGCGCAGAGAATAGGTCCAGGCAACTGTTTAACAAAAACACAGGGCTGTGCAAAATTGAAAGATGAAGTATACAGCCTGACACCTGCCCGGTGCTGGAAGGTTAAGAGGAGATGTCATCGCAAGAGAAGCATTGAATTGAAGCCCCAGTAAACGGCGGCCGTAACTATAACGGTCCTAAGGTAGCGAAATTCCTTGTCGGGTAAGTTCCGACCTGCACGAATGGTGTAATGATCTGGACGCTGTCTCAACCGTGAGCTCAGTGAAATTGTAGTATCGGTGAAGATGCCGATTACCCGCGATGGGACGAAAAGACCCCGTGAACCTTTACTATAGCTTAACATTGAATTTGGGTAATTGATGTGTAGGATAGGCCGGAGGCTTCGAAGCGGGCACGCCAGTGTCCGTGGAGCCGCTGTTGAAATACGGCCCTTTGATTATTTGAGTTCTAACCCGTTGTTGCGGGGACACTGTTTGGTGGGTAGTTTGACTGGGGTGGTCGCCTCCAAAAGTGTAACGGAGGCTTCTAAAGGTGCCCTCACGACGATTGGTAACCGTCGGCAGAGTGTAATGGCATAAGGGCGCTTGACTGGGAGACTTACAAGTCGATCAGGTAGGAAACTAGAGCATAGTGATCCGGTGTTTCTGTATGGAAAGGACATCGCTCAAAGGATAAAAGGTACTCCGGGGATAACAGGCTGATCCCTCCCAAGAGCTCATATCGACGGAGGGGTTTGGCACCTCGATGTCGGCTCGTCACATCCTGGGGCTGGAGAAGGTCCCAAGGGTTGGGCTGTTCGCCCATTAAAGTGGCACGCGAGCTGGGTTCAGAACGTCGTGAGACAGTTCGGTCTCTATCTATCGTGGGCGCATGAAATTTGCGTGGCTCTGACACTAGTACGAGAGGACCGTGTTGGACTGACCTCTGGTTTACCGGTTGTGCCGCCAGGTGCATTGCCGGGTATCTAAGTCGGGATTGGATAAGTGCTGAAAGCATCTAAGTACGAAGCCAGCCACAAGATTAGATTTCTCAGGGTCGTTGTAGACTACAACGTTGATAGGATGCAGGTGTACAGGCAGCGATGTCATAGCCGAGCATTACTAATTGCCCGTCCACTTTTTGCCTTCCGTGTATGGAGGTATATACGTTCAGCAATATATGGACACTTTACTTTTTTCTCATCATGTCTGCCTTATTCAGGTGACTACAGCACCGGGGTTCCACCTCTTCCCATTCCGAACAGAGAAGTTAAGCCCGGTCACGCCGATGGTACTGCGTAACAGTGGGAGAGTAGGTAGTCGCCGTTTTCAGAAGAAGCCTCCGTGTCTGATAAGGATACGGAGGCTTTGTTCGTTT
>NZ_QTMH01000002.1:339904-346040 GCF_003603065.1 Bacteroides sp. AF20-13LB | reverse complement strand
TTGTAACTCAATTCTATCACTATATCTTTCCGCATTTCACTTTTTTGTAGTAACTTTGCAACATCAACATGAGATAAGGGCGGTATCACTGAAACCACTGAATTACCGACTTGAGGCACATCTGAAATTGAATTGTCTGAATTTACCTGCCATTTCAATCCACCTTATCTTGCCAGATTATCTATTTAGTAATTATTTATGGGACTAAGAATGAATGGAGAAACAGAACTTACATTCAAGCAACTACGTGAGCTTGCACTAGCCCACCATGTAAAGGACAGCAAGACTGTTATTGGAATATGGGCTAAGCTGAACGGCTATTCCAAGAGACGCAAGCAGAAAGATAACAAGGTTTACACCGTTTACATCAAGATGAGCAATGATAAATCCAATAAAACCAATAACTATGAGAACGCATAGACTACCACAATTAATCAAGTACATTGACGTTAGAGGCGTTAACAAATCAATGATTGAATTTAATGCAAATCTAGACAAACTGAACGACTTCTTTAGTATATTTCCCAAGTGGGGAATTTCTGTAACAATTAAACTGCTTAAAGAGTTAAAGAATGATTCTGAAGCCATGTGTAACAAATATTTCAGTATCATATCAGCAAGAATCTTGAATGAACTTTCTGCACGACCAGACGGTCTGGATGTTGAGAGCTACAAGAAAGAGGCTAGCCAATTAAAGATGCATTTCAATCGCATTAAACTGTGCATGCGAAATACAGATTTCAGATTCTTCATTCATGAAGGATTGAACGAGGACATGTTTCATGTCTCAAATAATAAAGTTTATGGAAACCTAAACACAATGTACTTCTATATCAACGAAAATTCACGCTATGCAGAATGTGGAGATGAATCTTTTATTTTAAACAAATTGCAGGACATCTGTCACGAACTGAACGAACTCAGACAGTATGACATTTTGAATGCGTTACCAAAATTGATAAAGGATAGTCCCAACGAGGGATATGTAGTTGACTCAAACGCTTTCGACGAATGTATGGATAAGGTATTGTATAAGAGATGACAATAAAATGTATAAGGGAGGACTGTGCAAACGGTTCTCCCTTTTCGTGTTCATACCCACCAGACATATATCCCCAACTGTATATGCAACCAAGTCCAATACCCTGCCGCCATGCGAGCCAAGAACAGAAGTGATAAATACAGATGTACATCTAGTCTGGAATTTACCTATTCCCTATTTTGAGACTCCAATAAGTATTCCCGATTTTAATACCGGTACACTCCCTAAAATGATACCCTAGTAACATACCTATTATATAACATACCTTATATATGAAAAATGAAGTTCCTACGGAACTACAATTTTCTGGAACGGGAGTTACAGATAATTCCACTAATCAGATGAATGACAACCAACCAATTCTAACGCTAAAGCAGTATGATATGGTATAAACCAGACAACATTATTTTTAAGAACAGGAAGGAAGCCAAGAAGTATTTTGGAACTAATAAATATTACAAGATTGAACGGGAGAAGAAAGATATAATATTTATAGATGACCACAAATCCATAGCTACTGATGGGGGCAATCAGACAGACATTGATAAGTAAGGATATTATCAGTTTCAAGAAGACACTGAACGCTTATATCTACTCCATTATAAAAATGAACAGCAATTATTATAACGGGGTGTCAGAAATCACCTATCCTAAAATAGCTGGACTGTCAGATATATCAGAGGGCATTATAAAGGCACATCTAAGTGAGAAGGATGAGAAGGGGAAGTTTGTTTTTAAGGACAATCCACTATTCCTAGGCTGGGAATATTTCTATGTTAACGGTAAAACCCATATCAGATATAAAATGAATACCAAGCCAGAGAACTATTTCATATTGAGGAATGACTTTATCCTGGATAAGAATCTAACCCCTAAAGAAAAAGACTTCTTGCTAAAGTTCATGGCTATTTGTACTAATAATACACATTACTTAAAAGCAAGCAAACAAGACATTAAAGATAAAATAGGAGTAGGTAAAAACAGCACTGTAATTGACAGCCTCATCAATAAAGGGTATATAGTTCTTATTAATGGATATTATATTGCCAGATGCAAAGACATGCCATTATCCAGAGACTTGGAAAGAGCCAATATCTACCAGACAATAGAGGACTTCTGTATAGGACACGGAGTTATACCACCAGCCTATGACAGAAAGAAAATAAATCTTATTCTTACTAAATACACTACTGTTGGCAAAAGCAACCGTCAAGACTTCAAACAGACACTAATTAAGAAATGCAAGCATATAGAGCAAGGGAATTATCAGTATTTATTAACTGCACTAGGTCTATATAAGAAGGAGATTAAACCATATCCCCAACCAGAAAAATTTGAAATCATATTATAGGGGAAAGCTCCAGACTGGCAGATAAGGTCTGGGGCTTTTTATGCCCTCAATTATAAGTAAATACCTTGTTCATTTCTATCATTCATATTAACAAATCTTGTAACCAAAGATGAAAACTATCAACTTCGGCATATTGACCTACCATGTCTATGTAGTTAATCGCATACGACAAGTCCACTTCATAACCATAAAAATCTATTAAATCTTGTATTAATTCTTCTGGGGTAATCATAATGTTACTTTTTATTCTAAAGAACGATTGTCCATAATCGCTTGAAGCATATTAGAACATTTTTCATATTCTTCTTTATGTTCAATTCTAAATTCGCTACATTCAATGGCTATATTTATCCACATTTCATTACCTCTTAGTTTAAGAAATTTTTCCCATTCTTTAGGCGAGAAGTAGGAATCTGGTAAATTATCAAATTCTTCCATAGATGAGAGAGAATATCCTTTGTGAGCTAAGAACATATCTTGGATAATCCAATTATGAAACATATCGTAATACTCTGTATATTGATTTACTTTTAGTTCATTGCGAGATAAGAAGGTTTTGATTAATGCAGCAGATTCAGAAATCCATTCACCTAAAATCATTCCATCTTCACAGAAACCTCTAGCTAAATCTTCTAATTCAGGTTTTATACATCCAATGTGGTTATTGCGTAAATAAAATAATTTTATTATATCAAGGGATGTGTATTGCTTCTCATCCTTATTTAGTTCCAAGAAACGTTCAATGTAACGTTCAAAGAAATGAGAAGAAAAAATCAGTAACACATTTGTTCCTTTAAGCGGATAAGCTGCCCATGTAGTTCCTCCATACCTAAAAGTAATGTAGGCATGAGGAATTACAACATTAGCATCCTTTTTAGATTGTGCATAAAAGCTGAAGAACCATTTATTATTTTTCTTTGTAATAATCTCTGTATTCCATATCCATGGATAATATGTTTGCTTCAATCTCATTTTATTGAATTTTGGATTAAATTTAGTCCAGCGTGCATGGACTTCCTTGTAATCAGACTGAATTTCCTTTGCCAATTCGGTCAATGTCATTGTTGGTAAAATCATATTAACAAATATTTAGAATTGAGATTAATAATCACACAACCAAACATATTATAGCGAAGATAATGATTATAATTAGAATAATACGCATTTTATTGCTGTTTTCCTTAATATCAGAATTTGTGACTTCCACTTGAGAGCTATTTTGTTTATCCATGCAATTAAATGATACAAACTTCTCGCCAGTGTTTAACCAACTAATTTGGCTTGGTACTAAATTCTTTACTCCTATTGTTGTATTAACAATCTTAAGATTGGCTGATTTAGGATTAATTATATTTTTCATTGGCATTATCCACATTCCAGAACATTCAAAGGCATGATTTAAAGTTACCACAATTAAATAATCTGCATTTTTGCCTATTAGATTGTTTATTCTTCTTGTTTCAGAAGTCCGTCTTTCACTATCATATACTCGCCTTGTTTTGATTTCAAAAGTTAATCCTCCTTGACCTATTGCATCCAGTCCCTTCTCATTCTTATTGCTAGATAATTTTAGGTTCAAACGTTTACAAGCATAATATTCTCCAATATCCCCTACTACTTTACGGCTTCTAATAATCCCTTCTTTTTGTAAATTCAAGTAACTTTGAGCAAAATTTCTGATAGCGACTTGTTCTTTTTGAAGTAATTTTAATCGAGCTATATTCTGAGAAAATGAAAGCACTGAAGAAGCGCCAATAATGTATTCTTCCGTATTAATTTTATTAGAAGGGATTTTTAATATGGATATAGGATTGTAATATATATCAAAATATACAACTACAAGATAGTCAAAATCTTGATATTTTAGATTAGAAATATGATGAGTAAAATTATTGTTAGATATAACTTTAGATTTAATTTGATATTTATAGCCTTTAGGACATACTCCATCGTATGCTTTTGTGGATTTACCAGCTAAACTTAGTTTAAAATACTTGGAGGCAATAAATTCTCCTATTTCTCCAGTAAAGCTATCTGTACGAATTATTCCTAAAGTGAAAAGTTTATCACTGCAATTGGCAAATTCTTTTAATAAAGTTTCTCTAACTGCTGTTTGCTTTTCCATGAATAAAATTTTATTGTTTTATTAATGGCTATAAAGGTAGAAATAAATAAAGTATTAGCAAATTTTGGATTCTTATAATTAGTCCATCTAAATTATTGATGAATTGATTTACTATTGTGTTTATGCCCAACTCAAAAATATAGGTACTTAAAATCATACCCCTCCCCCTTTAGTTCTGGGAAGTGTTTCCATATAAGGTACAGAGCCATATAGGGTAGAATTACTGGCAGTAGAAAAATGGCTGGTATGTATATCCGTATCTGGTGTATGTCTCAAGCACCCCCCGTGTTACCTTTAACTCCCCTCACCGTATCTTTAGGGGAAATGAACACCAAATGCGAAATCACCTTCCAGCCCCGAACGCTTGAAATTCTGTAACAGCCATTACGGGCAGATACAGATTTATTACAGAAATACACATGCGTACAAGGCTGGGAGGCTTTTTGTTTCTGGTTATCATTCCCTTTTAATTCAATCATTACTAATCATAAATTATCGCTTATGGAAGATTTAAAGGCAATTCTGACGGTTGGTGCAATACTCGTTGTACCGTTCATTGCAGCACCAAAGGCAATGTTTGCCATAGTGCTGTACATTATCGTTTATATGGCATTCAGATGGAGAAATTTCTAATTATCAACTTAATAATTTACAGATTATGGAAGCATTACAGATTATGCCAGTCATGGCACAGAGAAGGAACGGCAATTTAGGCGAATTTGCAGAGGATGCAACAGTAGTTGTGGAAGAGATTACAAAGCCCAGGAAGGTGAACCATTTCATTGAGGCTAATTCCGTGGAGGTGAGTTTGGAGCACTTGAAGAATGACTGTGTGATACCAGTATTCAGCAAGGATAATGAACTTACCATTTCACACAACGCATTCATTGAAACGGTCTGGGAAGCTGCCAGTTCATTCTATAGCGGTGAACGGATAGAGCAACCAGACATAAGGTGCAGCCATGTGATAAAAGGGAGACGTCCAGAAGCCATCAACAAGCCCAAGAACCTGCTGACGGAAGCCGACACGACCCAGTATTATGAAAGGTGCGCTTTCGCCATAGACATACCATCTATCTATGAGGAAGTGTCTGGGAATAGGCTCAACCTTTCCATTGTGGGGGTACGTGCATTGAATAGGGAGAACCTTGCTACCAAGAAAAGTCCAGAATTATTCAGACTGGCGGTATCGTTCAAGAATACCGTATGCTGTAACATGTGCGTGTTTACAGACGGATATAAGGATGATATAAAGGTAATGGGCACAAAGGAACTGTTCAAGGCTACATTGGAACTGCTTAATAATTTCAATGCAGCCAAAAATATCCACATGATGCAGAGTTTAGGCGATACCTGCCTAAATGAGCACCAGTTTGTGACCTTACTTGGCAGGATGCGACTTTATCAGTGCTTGCCACAAGGCTATCAGAAGGCTATCCCCAGAATGCTGCTTACTGACACACAGATAAACAGTGTAGCTAAAGCGTATATCAATGACGATAACTTTGGCAGTCTGGGCAGTGACCTATCCATGTGGAAGTTCTATAACCTGCTTACTGGCAGCAACAAGAGCAGCTACATAGACAGCTTTCTGGATAGAGCCTACAACGCTACAGAA